>JAQVKB010000015.1 GCA_028694875.1 Candidatus Izemoplasmatales bacterium | reverse complement strand
CTCTTGACGACGTGCTCGATTCGGCGATGACGATTCCGTTTTTGACTGACAACAAAGCCGTTGTTCTCACCAGCGCGACCTTCCTTTCCGGTGAAAAAGCCAAAGAAGGCGAAGAATTGGCGCTCAAACGATTGGACGATTATTTGTCCAATCCAAATCCAACAACCTTGCTTATACTGATTGTCATGTCTGAAAAACTGGATTCACGCAAAGCATTGGTCAAGAAACTCACAGATTTCGCGGTGATCGAAAATCTTGGGAAAGCCGAAAAAGGCGATTTGTTTGCGGAAGTTCGTTCGAAAATCCAAGCGGCAGGGCTGCATATGGATGCGAATGCGCTTCAACTATTCTTGACTCGCGTCGGAGATGATCCGTTGACACTCAAACATGAGTTGGATAAGTTATTGCTGTATGCAATGGGCATGTCCAAAATTGACATTGAAACGGTCAAAAGCGTGACAATTCGCAACCCCGAAGAAAATATTTTTTTGCTGGTGAATGCCATCCTCGAAGGAAATCGGCAATCTGTTCTTCGAATCTACCAAGACTTGCGAAGTGCTTCCGTCGACCCCATTTGGATGATGGGCGTCATCATGAACAAGTTTCAAGAGATTTTAGAAGTACAAGCCTATTTGCGACAAAAGACTTCACAAGAAGAACTGATGAAAATCTTTGGCGCGTCCAAAGGCCGTGCTTACTACATGATGAAAAACGCGCGGGAAACGGATCCCAACGCGTTGTTTGATTCAATCTCTCGACTGGAGAAATTGGATTTTGACATCAAAAGCGGGCGAGTCGATAAAGCACTAGGCGTCGAAATGTTCCTATTTCGGGTCGTTTCAGAATAAAAAAAAAGCCAGTGGCTTTTTTTTTATAGCGCGTTCACGTGTTTCGTCAAACGGGATTTTTGTCTGGAGGCATAATTCTTGTGGTGTACACCCTTGGTGACGGATTTGTCTAATTTCGCGTAAGCGACGACAAGCGCTGCTTGTGCGGCTTCTTTGTTTGCATTTTTGACGGCCACTTCTACGTTTTTGATCGCTGTTTTGAGCGAAGAACTAAACGAAGCATTCGCGGCTCTACGTTTTTCATTGGTCAGATTCCGTTTCACCTGAGACTTTATGTTTGCCATTTGATCACCTCCATCGACATAAGCGTTATTATTGTATCAAATTTATGTGGAAAAAGCAAGATTCAACATTCATAATTTTTCACGCCTGAAAATGCCCGATTTTTCGCGCTTTGGTTCTCTTCTCTATTTTTGGAAAAGGGGTAGTCGCAGTCCATTGGTTATGTTATAATCAACAACATCACAGGGGTGTGTTTTTTTTGCTTACATTGAGGGGGCGATTTCATGTACCGACATCATTTTCAAGAGTGCTGTGATCATGTCCAATTTGACGGAGTTTGTTTTTTTGTGGACTCGGGAGAGATTCTTGCACTTCGAAGTCCAGATTTTCATGGCAATGAAAAGAAAGCGATTCTTTCGCTTTCTCTCAAAGATTTTCCTTTGGAAAACTCCAAAGTATTCTATGGTATTACCATCACCATTGACAACCGTGCGCTGATTGCGAGTGGATCGGTGAATGTCATTGAGGTTGGCGGACGATCGATTGCGTTGGCCTTTTTTACGACCGATGTTCATGGGTTCCGTCCCAATCAATTACCTCGGATTCTTTGGAAAACCAAGGAAGGTGTCTATCTAGGTCATAGTGAATATGTCCCATATGAAAATAACCTGAAACATTCGATGGTAGGATATTCCGACCAACAACTCTACCTCGAAAATGGAAAAGATACGTTCAAGAACACCGATGAGGCGATTTTTCAAAAGGGTGTGTGTTTTTGGGATACCTTTGGAACGATTCGCGTCAATGCTTTTACTTCGCTCATTAAATATCAAAAATTTCCATATTATTCATTAAGCGGCGATATGCTCGGTGCGATTCTAGTGTACCAACCCATCAACGAAACAGCTTCTCTAGTCAAGGATACCGAAGATCTTGATGATGCCAACTTGCTCATATTAATCAAAAGAATGTTTAGTCAATCCAACATGTTTGTCGGGATTCAAAATCACAAAAACAAACGAGTCGTGTTTTTAAGCGAAAATTTTCAACGTCTGGGATATCCAATAGAAGACTTCATGTCCTCCAAAATGCAGCTTCGCGATCTTGTTCACCCTGATGATTTGTACGCGTATCGGAAGGCGCTCGAAGAAGAAGTATATGTCCAAAAACGACGTTTTCAAACGACGGTGCGGCTACTAAATTCCAACAAAGAAGCCGTCAGAGCCAGACTCAATTTCGTGCCAATGCTCTCCAAATATCGTGAAATCGAACATGTCATGTTGGTCATCGAATTTTTGGATATCTCCGATCATTCGGATCAACAAAATAAAATAATCCTTTCCTTGGCAGACAAAGGTCAGACGGTCTATGCGTTGCGGCATATATCGAATCCGATGCAATTCGATTTCATTACGAAAAACATCAGACAATATGGACATCAAGCGAAAGATCTACTATCCGATGTCACTCCGTTTGCATCGATTGTGTTCCATGACGACCTTGAACTTGTCAAAAACGCTTTGGAACAACTCCAAATCGATGGACTTCGTCAAATCCGTTTCGAATATCGTATTGTCACGAATCGAAAAAGTTTGGAATGGGTTGAAGAGAAATGTTACCTCGTCCAGATTGATGGTGTTTTCTATTTGGAATCGATGATTTCAAACATCACGCTCTCGAAACGAGCTTCCATGGAGTTTGGTCGAAGCGAATATTCGCTCTCCAAAAAGAAAACCGTGGACCAGTCTGATAACATTCGTTTGGACCATGTTTTCGCATCCATTCACCTTACAGAGGAAATGAAGAAGTTCCAATTGCTTTGGCCTGTGGAACTCGCCTTGTTTGACGTCAATCACGATGTCCTTTGGAAGTTTACAACCTCGGAAACGACACTTCGTGATCGTTTTGGTTCACGAGATCGAGAAGGATTGATGAAACTTCATGAGATTTGTGATCATTCCGAAAAATCTCAGGTATGTTTGACAACCTCGATTCTTATCGATGACACTTGTATCGGTCATATCCTCTTTTTTGCGGAAGATCATCAAGCCATCGACCTTGAAAAATTCAAAATCGATGCAAAACATTTTACCGATACCATCAGTAAACTCGCCAAAGTAGCGAGGATTGCGCTGTATCAATCCGAATCGTCTTTCCATGTCCGTGGGGACCTCAGTCGCGTTCGAAACAAACATGCGATGTTACTGGAAGTGTTGCGTGTTGCCAGTGAATCTACCTCTTTGGAAGCATGTTTTGATCAAGTGTATCCGCGAATTGGCGAGGTATTTCAACTTTCACGTGGAAGTCTATTTCTTTATGATCAAGAACATCAATTCTTCGATTGCGTCCGCGAATGGTCCAGTCCTAATGACAGACTTCATCAAAAGGAGTATCAGCGCGTGAAGAAGGAATTGACCTTTTTCCGCGACTGGAATCTCGAGGAACAGGGCAGTTTCGCCATTGACTTTGACGATGAAGTCGAAGAATCTCTCGCATTTCGATCCAATGCCTCGGCCATTGTTGGCGTACGTGTGATGGAAGGAAATCAGGTTCGAGGAATTCTCAATTTTGTCGACAATCATTCTCAACGCATATGGAGCGACGATGACATCATGTTGCTTGAGGATATCGGTTTTATCTTCTCCTATCTCATGGAGAAGACTTCATCGATTGAAACCATAAGGCAAAATCAATCGCAACTCTTTGACACATTGGATGCGATGCCGCTCGCGATTGGTATTTTTGAAAAGAACGACGAGCATTTGGTTCATGCGAACCCCAAATTCCTTGAAATCTTTCCGATGAAGACAAGCGATGATGAACTACGCATGGAAGCGATGAAGGAATTGATGCGCGACCATCAAAACGAACCCGCAACCGATGAATTATATTTACCGGATCTCGACCGTTGGTACATGATTGAAAAGAACCCCGCTGAAAAAAGTTTTGGTCAAGATGCGTGCATGATGACGTTAACTGATATCACGGAAAACAAGAAAAACGCAGACATTCTCGCTCGAATGGCGTTTTATGACGTTTTGTCGAAACTACCCAATCGAAGCCGATTTGAACTCGATGTCAAACATATGTATGAACTTTCTCCTGCCACATTTGGCAATGCGTTTGTCGGCATCCTGAACATCGATAATTTCAAGATGCTGAACAATACGTTCAGTTACTCCTACGGGGATGCCGTGATTCGAGAGATTGCCAAGAAACTCACAGGAATCCCTGAACTCAAAGGCCGTGTCTATCGTTTTGGTGGCGATGAATTTTCCTTCATCGTTGAAAATAGTTTTGGGGAACATGTCTATGAACTATGTTCGAAAGTCATGCAAATCTTTGAAAAGCCGTTTTATGTCGAAGGATATGAATCCTATGTGACCGTCTCGCTTGGAATTGGATTTTTATCGGACACGGATCGCGATACGGACGACTTGATTCGCAAAACCAATTTGAGTTTGTCCGAAGCGAAAGCCTCTGGCAAAAACAAATTTGTTTTGTATGATGTTAGTCTCCGAAAATACGAAGAAGATAACGTGTATCTTGAGAGGTCACTGAAGATTGCTGTCGAGCACGATTGCGCTGAATTTGAAGTCTATTTCCAACCCATTGTGAATGCTAAAAGCAATCGTGTCGTGGCAGCTGAGGCCCTTGTCCGATGGTTTTCTGCGGATCTAGGGTTCGTCCCTCCTGTCAAATTCATCCCCATTGCAGAGTCCACAGGTTTGATTATTCCACTAGGGAAACATATTCTCAAACAAGCGTGCAAAGAAGCTAGAAAATGGATTGATAATGGGTTTGACATTCAAGTCTCGGTCAACTTTTCGGTCATCCAAACATTGCAATCGGATTTGGTTTCAACCATCATGTCGGCGCTTCATACGTATCGTGTTCCTCCTAAGAATTTGATGGTCGAAATCACCGAAAGTTTGGCCATCAAAGATATGAAAAAAGTCATCGACATTTTGTCATCCATTCGACAAATCGGTGTCAAAATCGCCATGGATGATTTCGGAACCGGATATTCATCGCTCTCCCATCTGCGGAAGCTTCCACTCGATTACGTCAAAATTGACCGAAGTTTTGCGTTCAATTTGGAATATGATCCCTATTATTTTTCCTTCATTGAAACGATTACGCAGTTCTGTCATTTGAACAACACCTTAGTTTGCGTTGAAGGCGTCGAAAATGACAATCAAAGACGACTCTTGCAAACATCGAGCGTCGATAATTTGCAAGGATACTTATTTGGCCATCCCGCTAGTGCCGGTGATTTCTTCCGGATTCTAGTTCATACCAACAATTAGTTTGGTTTTTTGACCACGGCGAAGGCTATCTTTTTTTCAGGATTCGTGGTATCATATAACATTGAAGATGTCTTTAAGACATCTGTTTTCCATGCAATCGAAGTCGTGTAGAAAGAGGAACCCTATGTATTCGATAACGAAAAGTGGTTATGATCCGAAACGTGTTTCCTTGGACGGAACGACTTTTTTGTTGCAAAATGGTTCACTCAGTTTGCGTGGAACACTCGAGGAACATCAGGCCAAAGACAGTGCAGCTTGCAACCTCTTCGGTTTGTTGGACTCCGATGAGGAAGGCCGAAAACGTGCGGTAACCACCCATCATCCTTTGACGGCATTTTTTGAATATCGTGGAAATAAGATTGGTGTGGATACGCTTCCGCCCTATCTTCATGAATCCTCCCTCGATATGAAAACAGGAACATTTTCAAGAAAGACAACCTTTCACTTGGAAGATGCGCTCATGACCGTGGAAAGCGAACGCTTCCTCGATCAAACCCATCGTTCGATGATCTACGCTCAATATCAATTCTCAGCTTCCTCCGATATTGACATTGACTTCTATACCGGGATTGATACTTTGTTACTGGATGAGGCTCGTTTTCATCTATCCGAAGTTACACACGGTGTTGACAATGAGATTCTTTGGACGAAATCCAAAACCAAAGACACCAAGAAGGAAATCTTGGTCGCCCAAGGAATTTGGACGAACTTTCGAAACAAAGAGACTCTGGCGTACCTCGAAGACAAGATTCTCCATCATTATCAATTGAAACTTACAGCGGCGAGAGTGTACACAGTCCATATTTTCGCCACAGTCATGCATTCTCAACCCTCCATCAAAAAGAAAGCACTCGATCGGGTTGCTTCCGCCAAAACCAATGGGTATCGCAAATTAGCGACGGCGAACAAACGTTGGTGGGCGAAGAAATGGCTGGAAGGTGGTGTCGATATCACCGGACTCGAGGAAATCGATACAGGAATCAAACACAGCTTGTTTCAACTGATTGGAATTCGTCCACAAACCGATACGTCAATGGTTCCTTCATCGCCATTATGGAATGGCTTGAATTTAGAGTCGGACGCATGGAAAACTGATTTGTTTGTTTTCCCTTATTATTTAAATACCGATCTCAAGAGCGCGAAACGTTATCTCAAGTCGCGTTTCCATGGCTTACCGAAAGCAATCGAAGAAGCCAAAAAGCGCGGATATCGTGGCGCACTCTATCTTGATGACGATGCCTTTGAACTCAACGATTCCGCGATTCCTATCCATGGAAATACCGCGTTGGCCTTTGCTTTGAAGGATTATTTGTCAAGAACGCTTGACGCAGAAATTCTTCTCGAAGGTGGTCTTGATTTTCTTTATGAGAGCGCGTTGTTCTATACGAGTTATGCCAAGTTCGATGCGACTAAAAAACGTTACGTTTTTCAACAAGTACTCGGTGTCGATTTGTCCTTTCCACCGACAGATCATGATGGATACACCCATCATATGGTGTTACGGACTCTCGAAACTTTCTTCCAAACTTTAACCATGGCAAGGAAAATTGATCACGATTGGGTTCATGCTTTTGAACAGGAAAGAGTTCATGAAATTCAAGAGATTCGTCAGGTGAAAAATACCATCGCGTTGCCACCACTTGATGTGCAATCCCAAAAAGCCGGGGACCTACTCTTGCGCGTTTTGACAACACAAAGAGCGAGCCCGTATCTCCCAAATAAGAAAAAGCCGCTCACTCATCTCATGGCACTTCTCGGTCAGTCCATGCAGGCGATCGAGGAAAACCATGAGGACGATGCGATTCCCTTGTTTCTGCAGTTGGCGCAATGTGGAATCCTGAAACCAATCGATGCACCATTAATTGCCATGACCTCGACTCAATATGTGATGCATGGGATGGCTTATTGGATGTTAATGCAAGGTTTTTGCGACCTTCGCGCCGAGGAATATTTGCTTTCCGCCGATTATCGATTACCGAAAGGTATCAATGGTATTTCGACAAAAGTATGGCATCGTGGCAAAGTAGCCCAAGTGAAAGTTCGAAATCATTCCGTGTTGGTTTCATGGAATGAAGAGGAGCCTTCTTTAGAAACGATGGATGAATTGAATTCTTCCGAATAGGATTGAAAGGAAAAAACGATGAACAAAGACAACCGCAACTTATTTGGTATTCTCTTGATTGTGGCAGGGGTTGCCATTCTCTTCCGCATTCTCAACATTTGGCATTTCACATTATGGTTTGATGGATGGTGGACCTTCTTCTTGATCATTCCCGCGATTCTTTCGATTGGGAAACAAGGCGTGAACACGGGAAACGTCATCTTGCTTGGCATCGGTCTGTACTTGTTTGCACAAACCAACGGATGGAATCTGGATGGATATCTCTTGCCAATCATGCTCATTGCGTTTGGTGGTTGGATTTTACTGAAAGACAAGAAATAGTTGAGTTGGGGGAAACGACTTCGTGACGTTTTCCTTTTTCTTGGAGGTGATGTTTTGTACACTTGGATAGCGAATATCGAGAAATCGATGACACTTCTTGAATATTTGATGGATTTGGGTGTCGCAACCAAAAAAATCCATCAATTATGTCGAGAATCTGCGCTTCTTTTGGATGGAAAACCATTGCTTTCTGAGTCAATTGTTCTTCCAAAACAACAAATCCAACTTCGTTATGATGATCTTCGGCCTGGGCTCGGTGAGCCCGCCAAGATCCTATGGCAGGATGAACATTATCTGGTTGTTGACAAGCCTTCAGGCATGTTAATTTATGATTTGGATCACGTGGATACCGTCACGTTGGACACGACCGTGGACCGTGCACTTGCGCAGATGCATGTCAATCATGCGGACCATGTGCATCGTCTCGACAAAGAGACCTCTGGTGTGATATTATATGCAAAGCATCCCATTGCACTGGCGGCCATGTCGCAGTCACTATCCCGTCAACTCGTTCATCGCCAATACGTGGCGCTCGTGGAAGGAAACTTTCCCAAGCCCAAGGGGAGAATCCAAGAACTGATTGGTAGCGATCGTCATGTGAATGGCAAGTACCGCGTCAGTCGAACTGGAAAAGAAGCCATCACCAAGTATGAAACGCTCCATCAAGTTCCTTCCATTTCTGAAGTCAGCTTTGAACTTGAGACGGGAAGAACCCATCAAATCCGTGTTCATGCCGCATTTTTAGGACACCCTTTGTTGGGCGATACGTTGTACGGTTCGCGCATGAGTGCCTCTCGGGTGATGCTTCATGCACAGAAAATCTCGTTTTATCACCCTTTTACCAAAGAATTTGTGACGATCACGTCTTAACTTCCTGAAGACTATCTTCAGGAGCGTACCAAGAGAGGAATCCATGATTAAAATTCGCAATATCGCCATTATCGCTCACGTGGACCATGGCAAAACAACCTTAGTGGACGGCTTGTTAAAGCAATCCGAAACCCTGCACCAACACCAAAAAATCCAAGAACGTGCCATGGACTCCAATCAATTGGAACGCGAACGAGGCATTACGATTCTTGCGAAAAATACGGCGATTCGATACAAAGGCTACCGCATCAACATTCTCGATACACCAGGACATGCGGATTTCGCTGGCGAAGTCGAACGCATCATGAATATGGTCGATGGCGTTTTGCTTGTGGTCGATGCCAAAGAAGGATGTATGCCACAAACACGGTTTGTGTTAAAAAAAGCGCTAGAAGCGCATGTCAAACCGATGGTCGTCATCAATAAAGTCGATCGGGAAGCCGCAAGACCCATCGAAGTCGTGGATGAAGTCCTCGACTTGTTCTTAGAACTGGGTGCGAATGACGACCAAATCGAGTTTCCCTATTTGTTTGCTTCTGCACTCTATGGAAAATCTAGTCACCAACCGATCCTTCAAGATTCGGACGATTTTCGTCCGCTTCTTGACATGATTGTCAAAGAAACCCCTGCTCCGATTGTCGATTCCCATGGAGAACTCTTGTTTCAACCTTCGATTTTAGATTACAATGACTATGTTGGTCGCATCGGTATTGGCAAAATCCAATCTGGTACGATGAGAGTCAATGAAATGCTACAATGCATCCGAATGGATGGTAGCGTCACCACATTTCGTCTTCAAAAAATCTTTGGCTACATGGGTCTTGAACGTGTAGAAACGGAAGAAGCTTATGCTGGCGACATTGTGGCGATTTCAGGACTAGCCGATATTTATGTCGGTGAAACCGTCGGAAACATCAATTCGACGACGAGACTTCCGCTCATTACGATTGGTGAGCCTACCGTTCAAATGACATTTGGAACAAACACTTCTCCCTTTGCAGGTGAAGAAGGAAAATTTGTTACATCGTCGAAGATCGATGACCGCTTGTTCCGCGAAATCCAACGTGATTTGTCGCTCAAAGTGGATCGTGTTTCGAACAATGAATCGTGGATTGTATCCGGACGTGGCGAACTCCACTTGGGAATCCTGATTGAAAACATGCGTCGAGAAGGATTTGAATTTGAAGTGTCGAAAGCGCGTGTCATCATGAAAGAAGTCGATGGTGTGAACATGGAACCGTATGAATCCGTTCAGATTGAAACCCCTACAGAAACGTTGGGAAAAGTCATGGAACTGGTTGGCGATCGCAACGGCATTATTGAAAAAATGGAAACCTTTGAAAATCAAAGTCGTTTGTATTATACGATGCCTTCCCGCGGTTTGATTGGGTTCATGACAGACTTCTTAACCGTAACCAAAGGTTATGGCATCATCAATCATACATTTTTTGAATATCGTCCGATGACGGATTTTCATCCCGCAGAACGTAAATTCGGTGTGTTGGTATCCGTGGATGAAGGGATGTCCACGGCGTATTCTTTGGGGGCATTGGAAGACCGCGGAACGATGTTTATTCCGCCACGCAATCGTGTCTATGAAGGCATGATCGTCGGAGAATGCAATCGGGATCAAGATCTCGCTGTCAATGTGACACGAGAAAAACAACAAACTAACACCCGTTCTTCGACCAAAGATTCTACCGTCGTCTTGAAACGACCTCGTCAAATGTCGTTGGAAACTTGTCTCGATTACATCGATGAGGATGAACTTGTCGAAATCACGCCGTTCTCGATTCGAATCCGCAAACGGATTCTCAATACGAACGAGCGCAAGAAGCAAGACAGCCGAAAACGTTTTACCGAGTAATCCAACGAGAGTGCACATGCATTCTTCACTTACTTGGTGTATAATAGAATCGAATTGTCCGTGAAGGAGGTTTCTATGAAACGAAAAACGAAAATTATCTGCACCATTGGTCCTGCCATTGATTCGGATGAAATGATTGGAAAAATGATTGATGCGGGGATGAATGTCGGACGCTTGAATTTTTCTCATGGCACCCATGAAGAACATGCGACGCGAATCGAACGCATCCGCAGAATTGCCAAAGAGCGTAATCGCTATATTGGCATCATGGCGGACACCAAAGGACCTGAAATTCGTTGCGGCATGTTTGAAAATGACAAAGCGACTTTTGTGAAGGGCGACCTTGTGGACGTGGTCCGTGAAGAAGTATTAGGAAACAAGCAACGTTTCCATATTTCGACACCGGAATTGTTTGATGACATACAATCCGGAGATTATCTTCTGATTGACGATGGCAAGATGAGACTCGATGTGTTATCCGTCGAGGAAGGCGTGATTCACTGTCAAATTCGCAACTCCGGCGCCATCAAATCCCGCAAAGGGGTGAATGTGCCCAACGTCAAACTTTCGATGCCATTTTTGTCGGAAAAAGATGACTCTGATATTCGCTTTGTTTGTCAACAAGGCGTCGATATGATTGCCATGTCCTTTGTTCGAAGAAAAGAAGATGTGTTGGCGATTCGAAACATTTTAGAACAAGAAGGCAAACCGACGATTGAATTGATCGCCAAAATCGAAAACCAAGAAGGGGTCGACAATCTCAACCAAATCTTGGAAGTGGTCGATGGCATTATGGTCGCTCGTGGTGATTTGGGGGAGGAAGTTTCAACGGCCTTAGTCCCTGATACTCAAAAAAAGATTATCCACCTCGC
>JAQVKB010000252.1 GCA_028694875.1 Candidatus Izemoplasmatales bacterium | reverse complement strand
TATCCCCACCGAAGGTGGTCGTCAATTCGAGATTGGCAATTGTCACATCCGCGGGAAGATAGATTTCAATTTGAGGAATCAACGCATCGGACATCGCGTCATAGGTTTCTTGCGCTAGATTTCCATCCACTTGAAATGATCCATCTACCTCGTTAAAATCAATGGAAACACTTTGAAAATCGACGGTGCGATCATACAGGACAACCACCTTGGCTTCCGTGGTATCTTGTAAGGTGTAAACATGGACATCGGCATATCCAACGTTGACAGTGACATCGATGATGGTTTCCTCGTCAATCCAATTTGTCATGTCGTAATACGTTTCGTCGGAGTAGAGTCGATCACCGACGTAAACACGATAAACAAACGATGTGTTCGCCTCGAGGATTTTTTTTGATCCAAACGGTAGCGCGAAAATGAAGAGCATTAACACCACATAAAAGATGATTCCTGATTTCGCGGTTTTGATGCCAAGTTTTTGAAGTACTGTCAAAATAGAGATTTTCTTCACGGTAACTTTGAAACGATCAAACTCCTTGTGTGTCACAAGGCTCAAGCCATTGGCCGCGATGACAAACATGGTTCGTAAAATCCACAAGACCGCTTCGGTAGCGAGCAAAAAAAGCAAGAGAAAGAATAAAGCATCTCCAGAAAGGTATAGTGCCATCCATAGGATATCCCATCCGGACGCATACTTCAAAATAGCAAAGTCTTGGAACAAATACAGATTCGCAGCGGTATAAGTTTGCATAAAGAGCAAGATGATGAAAACCATGACCGCGAGGGCGAGTTCCCCAATGAGCATTCCAATCAGTTTAAATATTCCTTGTTTCATCATGCACCTTCCTTGACTTCGTGAGTGCTTCCTACAGCTTTGGTAGTCAGCACTTTGGCGCGAAGACCGACACGAGATTCATACTCGTGGAGGACGTTTTTCACAAATGATTTTTGATGTTTCTTTTCGATGAGATGAACCGAACAACCACCAAATCCTGCGCCTGTCATTCGTGATCCCAAAGAGCCGTATTTGCGCGCAATTTCAATCAAGTCATCCATGGGAGGAACACTGACTTCGTAATCGTCACGCAGTGAATCATGCGATTCGTTCAACAATCTCCCAAGGGTGACAAAATCTTTGTTTAGGAGCGCTTCTTTGGCGCTTAGGACGCGTTGTTGTTCCGATACACAATGATGCGCACGTTTCACCCAAACGGGGTTGGAAACGTTTTTTGCATATTCACGAAGTACTTCTTCATCCAGATGGCACAAATCGGTAACATCCTGATATTGTCGGAAATAATCGAGTGCGAGGCGACACTCTTCTCGCCGCTGATTGTAGGCAGAATTTTGTAATTGGCGTTTGATCTTCGAATCGATGATCACCAGCGTATGGTCGCCTAATTCCAAAGGAACCATTTCAAAATCCAGAGAATGGGTATCCAGTACCATACATTGATCTTGTATAGAGTTAAGAATCACGAATTGATCCATAATGCCGCACTGGACACCGACATATTGATTTTCAACTTTTTGGCAAAGAAGCGCGAGTTCCTTGCGTGTCAATCGACCATCAAACATCTCATTCAGCATGACCGCAATCAAGCTTTCCAGGGAAGCGCTACTCGAAAGACCAGATCCAGTCGGTAGGTCGCCACCAAGCACGATATCAAATCCATGGTCGATTTGAACGCCCGATTGAATCAAAAAAGAAATCACGCCTTTGACGTATGCCGTCCAACCATCCTTTGCGGTTCGCTCCAATTGAGACAAAGACAATTGTCGGACTTGACGATGGTCATATCCCGCGGAGAGGAGGCGGATTTCTTGGTCCGTTCTTTTTGCGATGATGCCATAGGTGCCATATTCAATCGCAAAAGGCATCACCTGACCGCCGTTATAATCAATGTGCTCGCCAATCAAGTTCACGCGACCAGGAGAAAAATAGGCATGTCGCTCAGAAGAATTTGCGAAAGTATCAAATAACCGATGAAGTAGTTCAAACATGTTATCACCTGCAAACTATTATACCCCAAGGGGTATGATTGCGCAATCTCAAGGAGAAAAGGAAAAAGGACCGAAGTCCTTTTCTTACGATGCGAGATGAACGGTGATGTGGGTAATGGTCTTATTTCGAACCGCTTTCGCCAATTCGCCTGTGATAGATTTTCCATGGACAACATCGCGTTTTCCAGAAGCATCGACGAGTTCATACGCAATCGGGCGAAGCGTATACCCATCTTTCTGTTCAGGGTTCCTATAAATCACTTGAACCCCGTGGAAGGTGGTAGTAATGACACCATCCATGAAATATTCTTTCGGTAATAACGTGGATAACGTCAATGCCAAATCCCCGTTTTCCATATGATAGAGCGTTTTTCCAAACATCAAGAGGTGCCACATCGACAACATTTCAGCGGTCGATCCGGACAAACGGCTCACAAAACCTTGACCAAACAATTTCGGATTTGGATTGTTGGAGGTCGCAATGAAACTCGAATTCTCGAGCGTCGATCGACCATACGTTTCGGGATTCATCAAATAGACCAGATTCGACTTCGCCATCTCGAAGAACGATTCATATTCTCCGGATTTCAAAACGCCTAAGAGATATTTATAAGACATATGGAGGAAGTTCGACTCGCGCTCTAACCAACCTTTGGTAAAGGCACGAATACGACCGATG
>JAQVKB010000251.1 GCA_028694875.1 Candidatus Izemoplasmatales bacterium | reverse complement strand
AAATGCTTCTTGCCACATCAATATTCGATTTTTGATGGATGATGGTCGTAGTATAACCTTGATGATCCTCATGACAAAACGCAGTTTGTCGAATCGCCAAAATCGCCTTGATGGTTTCCGCATCATGTTCGGTGGAAAGGATGACATTGCGACACGTTTCGATTCCACATCGAATCAAATTGTCTTTGTCAAAAATGGAACCTGTTCGAACGATGATTTTAGTGTTCTGAAATTTCTTGAGTTTCTCATGCAAATCGCTTTGCACTTCCATCAAGTCCTTGTCACAAAGAATGGCGACGACAGGTCTCTTCCTTGAAAGATTCGCTTGAATCAGTTCTCCTACAATCACAGGGACATTCTCATTGTATCCAAGAATCAACGTATGATTCTTTTCCACGATGGAGGACGCTCCTTTTTGAAGGTTTTCCAGTTTGGACTGGAATCCATTGGAAACAAACGAGATCAACAAACTGGTCACAAACACTCCAGTAATCGTGGAAATCGTCATCAAAAACACATACCAAAACGTACCTTCCGCGTCGGAGAGGTTTCCAGCGTCCAGTGTTTGCATGAAGCTAATCCATATGACGTGTAACGTGCCTTCTCCTTCTTGGGCAAACGACGCGATAATCCCTACAAGGACGACAGCCACAAAGGTGATGAGAAATAATGTTAAGATCAGTGAGAATGTTCCCATTGAAAGAAAATTCTCAAATTTATATTTCAGCTTCTGTTAGAATTTCATGTGCCCCCCACATTCCTTTCCGAACAAAAAAAGTGATGAATCCATCACTTTCATTATATCGCTAGAAAATCATTTGAAAAGTGGTTCGAAAAAAATCATTTCGCCAAATTCGCATTTCGATTTTTGTCCTCATACATTTTGAGATCGATCGCGTGCAAGAAGGTATCCAAGTTTTGATAGTTTTCAGAATAGATGTCGATACCGAAACTACAAGTGAGATGATAAGGAAGTTGATGCTCTTGTTCACAAGCTTCAAAAGCGAGCCGAATTTTGGCGACAAGGTCTTCCAAATAATGGATGTTTGTCGTTTCGATGAGCAACAAAAATTCATCGCCACCTAGTCTGACCAAATTGTCATTGGATCGAATCATCGAGCGAATGACATTGACAACCCGAAATATCGCCTGATCACCCTCAGCGTGGCCATACACATCATTGATTTTTTTGAGTCCGTCGATGTCAATATAGATGCCGCCAAAGACTTCTTCGGGACGTTGTAGGATACGACGTTCGAACACATGAAAAAAGGATTCTCGAGTCCATGCGCCGGTCATGGCGTCCAAACGCACCATGCGTTCTTGTAGATAAATATAAGATAATACCAAGGCGGCTGCCGCCGCAGACCATACCATCAAAAGACCGTAGACCAAGGCTTGTGCGATGCCGCCAGCCAGTGGCAAAAATCCGATTAATACAAACAGAATCGTATCATTGGCCATCAATTTCTTGCGGTGTTTGAGTAGGAAGAAAATGCCGTAGAACATATATCCGAAGGTTAAGACCGCCGCCAACCAATACCAGTCACCACGTAGATAAGTGTTGGTCGCATCAATTGAAAATACAAGCCCATAGAATGGTGATAACAAGACCAAGATAAAATTAAGGTATACTGGGATTCCAAGCACCACCAAATGTTTGATGGACATCGGTTCGTAAGGAAGAACAATACGATACATTAACAATACAAACAAGTACGTTAAAATCGGTGAGACCGTGAATAATCCAACATGCAGGATATTCGATAGAATTGCCAATCCTGGCACATCCACTTTGTTAATGAGGACCGTCGCTGTCTCGATGATGAGTTCCAAAATTACAACGGCACTAGTATAAAGGAAGATCCGATTCAAACGGTCTTTTTGTTCGAGGCGTCGCAAAGCGATGATGAAAACAAAAAACAACACTGCCATCGCCATGATGTTCAGTTGAATACGATAGATTGTCTCCATAATAAAGCAACCCCCTGTTGGTTGATTTCATGATATCACAACGTCAACATGAAAAAAAGCCATCAGAGGAAAAAAACAACCTCGATGGCCACAAAATGCAAGATGGTGCCGAATAAAACAAACAAATGCCACACGAAGTGTGAAAACTTGAACAAACGGAACACGTAGAAGATGACGCCAATGGTATAAGAGATGCCCCCCGCGAGGACAAACCAGAATGCCATGTGGCTCGCGGCATACAAAGGTCCCACCAAAGCGAGTCCACTCCATCCTAATAACAAGAACAATCCCAAATGAAAAACTTGAAATTTGTGAATGCGTACGGCTTTAAATACAATCCCCAAAACAATGATCAACCATTGTACCACCAACAAAAACCATCCCATCGGTTTTGGAACAATCAGAATGAAGATCGGCGCAAAGGTCGCGCCAATCAAGACATATATCGAGATATGATCAAAGCGTTGAAAGACGCGTTTGACTTTCGAACCTTCTTTGAAAGCATGATAGAGTGAAGACATCGTATAGAGCATCAAGGCCCCTAGCGAGAACACGATCGCGGACGCAATCTCGCCTCCTGAATTCGCTTGAACCAACATCACGACAAGCGCCGCAATCGCCAGTAATCCTCCAATGCCATGAGAGATGCTATTGGCGATTTCTTCGCCAAGCGTTTGTTTCTTGTAAAGTTTCGACATGGGTACGCTTCC
>JAQVKB010000014.1 GCA_028694875.1 Candidatus Izemoplasmatales bacterium | reverse complement strand
GGAATCGAAATCTCGTTTCTACATTAACGCGTCAAATCAAAGCGAGCCAGCCATGCTTGGTGGTAGGGGGTGGGCCTGAAGCCACATACGACGTCGATTCAGCCCTTCATGAATCCAAGGCTGATGTGGTCATCCGTGGTGAGGGCGAGCACGTGTTCCATCAACTCCTGGAATGCATTTCAGAGAAAAAGGAATATCATCATCTTCCCGGAGTCGCGACACTTCAAGATGGACATCTCGTGGATCATGGTGTGGTCACCATTCAAGACTTGTCAACGATTCGTGTAATAGACTTGTCCAAGGAAACCGATTTGGAACACCGCATTGCCTACATCGAATCTTCCAGAGGTTGCCCATACCGATGATGCTACTGTTTGGCATCCTTGGAAAAGGATGTTCGGATGTTTCCAGACGATCAAGTCTTCGACATGATCGATGCGTACCGCGCCAAAGGGGCGAAAACATTCAAGTTTCTCGATCGAACGTTCAATTTGACGACGAAACGAATGCTCCAGATGATGAAAGCACTCATCCTTCGATGTGATGAACATACAACGTACCAATTTGAAGTCACAGGAGATATTCTCACCAAAGAAGCGATTCAAGAAATCAATGCCATCGCGCCGAAGGGATTGTTTCGATTTGAGATCGGCATCCAGTCGATTCACGAGGAAACGAATCTCGCGGTAAATCGAAGACAAAACAACGCGCGTTTGTTTGAAAACATTCACGACTTGATTGCGGGCGGAATTGTGACGCTCCATCTCGACTTGATTGCAGGTCTTCCCTATGAAACCCGTACTATGTTTCAAGAAACATTCGATACCGTCTTTCAATTTCATGCGGAGGAACTTCAACTAGGATTTTTGAAATTATTGCATGGTACGTTATTGCGATCGAGTGCAATCTCGATGGGCTATGCGTTTTCCAAGGAACCTCCTTACGAATTCACTTCGAATCCTTGGCTTTGCGAAGAGGACCTCGAAATCATCCGAGAAGTGGAAGAAATGTTGGATCTTCTATGGAATAAGTCCTTGATGAAAGAGATTCTCCTTGATTTGACGAAAGACGCTTCCCCTTTTCAAACCTTGTATCAACTCAAACAGCATTTCAACCAACAACACTTCTCCTTCCATCGTTTTCAACTCGTGGAGTTGTTCGCGATCATGGATGATTATCTTATCAATACTCTTCATCGTCCAGACCTCTCAAGAAAACTCAAAAAAATCTATTTGATGCGTCATACCCAAAAACCAAAGATTTGGTGGGAAAAACATCGAAACAATGATTTTGCGTTTTTCCGCGAACTCCATTCGAAATATCCGAATATCCCCATCGATGACTTTTACAAATATGGCGTCGCGTGTCGGAATGAAGATTTCTCCTTTGCGGTATTGTTCTTTCCAACAGGACCATTCTTCATCGAACTTCCATAAAAAAACCGGAATGCTGAGGCAATCCGGTTTTTCATTAGTTGAGTCTTGGTAAATAGTCGTAGAGGTCGGTTATCTCTCGTTTCATGTTGAGGGCAACCTCGATATCGCAATGTCCGATCTTGAGTCCATCGGACGTCACGGCTTTTCCACCGAGTCCTTGGCGTAATAACTCGACAGCATAAGAACCCATTTTCGATGCCAAGATGCGATCAAATGCCGCAGGCGATCCGCCGCGTTGGACATGTCCCAACACGGTCGCACGCGCTTCATAGCCCGAATGTTCTTCGACATCCTTCGCCAATTCGAACACATCGGTGATGTGTTCCGCAACGACAATAATCAAATGGCGTTTGCCAATCGCTTTGGCGTGGGAAACTTGTTTGAGGATTTTCTCTTTGTCAAATCCGGTCTCTTTCGTGATGACGATTTCCGCACCACAAGAGATTCCCGCATACACGGAAAGATCGCCACAATCGCGTCCCATGACCTCAACCACGGAGCATCGTTGATGAGAAAACGAGGTATCTCGAAGTTTGTCAATCGCATCAATCGCCGTATTGAGTGCGGTAAAGAAACCAATTGTGTACTCTGTGGAGGCAATATCGTTGTCGATAGTTCCAGGAAGGCCAATACAGTTGATGCCCATTTCGGTGAGTGCTTGAGCACCCCGATAAGTGCCATCACCACCAATGGTCACTAAGGCATCAATCCCGTGTTCTTTCAAATTCGCAATCGCGATTTCGCGAACGTATTTCTCTTTGAATTCTTTGAGACGGGAAGAACCTAGAATGGTGCCTCCATGGGTTAAAATTTGGCCAACATCATTGCGCTCCAATTTCTTGATTTTTCCTTCGACGAGGCCACGATAGCCATCGTATACGCCATAAGCCTCCATTCCATAGTGAAGCGCGGTTCGAACGACGGCCCGAATCGCCGCATTCATTCCAGGCGCGTCTCCACCGGATGTCAAAACTCCTATTTTCATGTTGAAAGGCTCCTTTCTAATGGGGTCATGTCTTGAATAACGACTTGCAAACGGTCATTGCGTTCTTCGATTTTTCCACGAATCACATAAAGACCTTCTTTGACAATCATTTGTTGGTACTTAAGATAATCTTTGGGGAATAAGATGCTATCGACTTGAGAGTACATATCTTCCAACGTCAAGAAAGCCATCTCATCGCCTTGTTTGGTTGTAATCGTCTTGATTCTCGTCACAGAAGCGGCGATTTGGACAAAAGGCGACGAGGCTTGATCCAAATCGCTTGGAAGATACCACTTCTTCGCTTCGATTTGAGTCAAATAGGGGGATAGTGGATGATATCGGAAATGGAATCCAATCAACTCTTTTTCCGCTTGTTTGAGTTCTTCGAATGAATACTCTTCAAAAGGCAAAAATAAGAACTCCTCTTGGGAACGCGCGTTGGAAAAAGTGAGAAAAGTTTGGAGACCTTTCAAGTTTTCGACCAAGGTTCGTTTGGTTTCACCAAACTCATCAAACATTCCAACCATAATTAAGGATTCAATGACGCGTGAATTGATCTCTTCGGCACGTCTCATAAAGTCGACGAAACTCAAATAAGGCCCAGCTTGACGCATGGTTTCTAATCGATCTGCGACAACCCCACCAATGCCTTTAATGCCAAGGAAGGGAAAGGCCAATCCTTCTTGGACGGCGCGATACTCTTTTCCAGAAGTATTAATCGATGGTGGTAAGATTTTGATGCCTGATTTACGGCATTCGCGTATATAGTCCGATGTCGCGACGGAGGAACCAATGGCGGAATCCAATAGCACAGACAAGAAACTTTCCGCACGATTGGCTTTCAGCCATGCCATCCAATACGCCACAAGGCTATACACGACGGAATGCGATTTGTTGAAACCATAGTTCGCGAATTTGACGATATCATCATAGATGGCGTTCGCAACAGCTTCGCTGCGTCCGCGTTGGCGACATTTTTCGACAAACCGCGTGCGTTCTTCCAGTAACACGGATTCCTTCTTCTTGGAAACAGCACGACGCAATACATCCGCTTCTCCTAAGGAGTATCCCGCATAGACGTTGGCAATTTTCATGATTTGTTCTTGATAGACGATAATGCCTTCGGTACTTGCCAAAATAGGTCGAAGATCCTCATCCAAATAGGTAACGCGTTTTTGGCCACTGCGACGTGCCAAAAACTCGGGAATATTTTCCATGGGGCCTGGTCGAAACAAAGCAATACACGTCGAAATATCTTCAAAGTTCTTGAGTTGCATTTGCCGAAGCAAATTCATCATACCCGTCGATTCCAATTGAAATACGCCCAGCGTATCGACGCGTTGAAATAACGCGTAGGTGGCGGGATCATCCAACGGTATTTTATAGATATCAAGAACTTCACCGGTGGTGCTTTGAATCCTTTCGAGAATTCGTTGAATCGTCGTCAGATTGCGAAGTCCGAGGAAATCTATTTTTAAAAGACCAAGTTTTTCCAAATCCGAGGCTTCGAATTGGGTTTGATACATGTCGAGAAGTCCTGGTTGAATGGCGGTAATTTCCGTAATCGGTTGATCCGAGATGATAATGCCAGCCGCATGGGTAGAAACGTGTCTCGGTAAATTGACCAATCGTTTGGCAAGATCAAAGACTTGTTTGATCTGAGGGTTTTGCATCAAATGTTCGTATTGATCGGGATGACTTTCTTCAAAGGCATCAATGGAATTATCGGTTTCGGCGACATAGGAAGTAATTTCCGATGTCACCGCTTCGCTCACGCCAAGCATTCTCGCGACATCACGCAAGGCGCTTTTGCCTTGAAACGTTCCAAAAGTAATAATCGATACGACATGGTCTTTTCCGTATTTCTCCGTGACATATCGAATTACTTCATCCCGTCTGTCATCCGGGAAATCCATGTCGATATCCGGCATCGTAATGCGTTCCGGATTCAAAAAGCGTTCAAAATAGAGATCATAATCCAAAGGATCGATATCGACAATCCCCAAAACATACGCGACAAGACTTCCTGCGGCGCTTCCGCGTCCCGGACCCACGAGTATGCCACGTTTTTTGGCAAACAAGACAAAATCCCATACAATCAAGAAATAATCATCATAGCCCATCTTGTGGATGATCTGAAGTTCGTAGTTCAATCGGTCTTGGTACGTTTGTCGTGATGAATGCAGTTTCGCTTTCATGCGAAGGCGCTTTTCAAGCCCCTTTGCGGCGAGTGCCGCCAGATAGTCCGAAGCTTTTGCCTCTTGTGGGACAGGAAACTTCGGCAATTTCATTTGATGCAATTCAAACTGAACATCACAAGAAGCAATCAATGCCTCTGTTCTTTGGATGGCATCGGGATAGGCCGCATACAAGAGATTGAGCTCTTCCAAAGATTTGAGTTCATAGGTGTCCTCATCATCGAGAAAGAGCCCGTCTTCGAAACGGAACTGTTCTTTCAAAATCGATTGAAGCATGTTCGAGGCTTCGCGATCACTCCCATACAAATACCGTACTTGATGGGCAATCACCGAAGGCCCCACCGACGGTATCAACGGTGCAATTCGATCTCGAATCACTCGGCTAGAAAAATCGAGACCAAAATAGAGTTCATGGAAGTGTCGTTTGAGTTGTTCGAATAGCGAGGTCGCGTGTTCCACGTTTTCGGAGAGAAACGCTTCCTGGAAGGCTCCAGCATGAACCAACAATACCACGACAAGATTCTCTTCTTTTCCATCGAAATCTTCTAAGGAAAGAACATTCTTCTCACAGGACAATTTCGAAGAGAAATGAATCAACCGCTGAAATCCAAGGTTGTTTTTGGCCCAAAGCAAAACAGGAAGATCCTTTTCCCCCGGTAGCTGAATCCTTGTGTATAGACCAAGGATTGGGCGGATATCTTCCTTTTGACAAGCTTCATAGAATTTGAGAGCTCCATAGAGGTGTTCGGAATCACAAAGTCCCAAAGCTTGATATCCAATTTCTTTGGCTTCTCTCACCGTCGCTTCAATGTCCAACAAACTGCCATTAAAGGAATACGCGGACTGGAGAAAAAGGTCAAAATGGACCATCATATCACCGCCATCATTATATCATAAAGGCATGTGTAGGTCATCCCTTCTTCCGGAGAATCCATACGATTCCAATCAAAATGAAGCTTCCAATAAAGATCAGGTACGGGAGATTCGATGTCGTTTCTGGTTCGAGAATGATGGAACTAGGGGTAGATTCAATCCCAAAATGGATTGTTTCGACAACAATATCGTCCATCCATATCTTGAGTTCATAAGTTCCTGCTTTCGACACTTCTGTTTCATTGGCGATTGTTTCTCCATTGAGGGTTGCTGTTCCATTCACATAGAGAGTGATAGGTGAGGCATATACCGCTTCGTCTTCAACGCCACGAACAGAGGGTAGGATTGTAAACTGAACCGTTTGGACGTAGTCATTCAACCCATAGAGCACCAGTTCATGAGAACCCGCATTCGAAATCGTTCCGCCCGAAAAGGAATCTCCATCCAGCGTCATTGACAATGCATTGGAAAAAATCGAGATGGGATCTTTGCTCGTCAAACCTTCTTCGACGCCATCGATGGTAAACCCAATGACAAACTCAGACTCCCAATGATCGCCACCATGTCCATCCCAAGTAACGATGTGTCGTCCAGGAAGGCTGGTTTCTCCAACCATCTCATAGGTTATTCCATCCAACACAAATCGAGCATCGGACGTCAAACGCACTGGTGTGGTCACAAGTTCTCCCGGAATGCCATTAATTCGTGGAAGGATTCTCACATCATATTCCCAAGAAAGCCAACCACGCACCAATTCGAGATGATAGATTCCCGGTTCCATCAAACAAACATCCTCTGACAACTGGTAATCGAGATAGAGCGTTCCGTCCGTTTCAGGGCAATAAGCAAAGGCTTGTTCGAGAAATGCGGATGGTTCCGTGGATTCCAAGGTAGGGAGATACCCCAGCATGGTGGTTGCAGTTTGGATGAGAATCAGATCATCGAGATAAAGAAAATCGAGGACGTCCAAAGGAATCCCCACCTCTTTCACCAACATCCAATTGGCATCGTAAAGACATAAGGTCATCGCTTGAAGCCTTGAAGTTTGAAATCGAGGATCCGTGATGTAGTCTTGTCGAACCAAAACAAACGAATCTTGATTGAAAGCATGGCCATAAACAAACACTTCGTCCATTCCCAAATCGACTTGAACAACATGTTTCTCACCCGTATTCAACGTCATAGAAAAATAGGCGTCGTTGGTTCCAAACGTTCCTTCTGTCAGAAACCCATAGGATACCAATCCACCTGGAATCTCAAAGACTCCTTTCTCGATCCATAACGATTCCGCAAACACATGTTGCGTTCCCAACACAAAAAACGTGAAAACCAACAATAACATCCAACGTTTCATGAAAAAACCTCCCATCGCAAGACATCTTACGCATGGGAGGCATCCATTCCTATTTGGTTTTAGTGGGTGAGACGAAGAGTGTCTCTCGCAATCATGACTTCTTCATTGGTTGGGACAACAAACACCTTGATTTTGGAATCATCGGTCGAGATTAAACGTTCCACGCCGCGGCAATTGTTCCGTTCGGGATCAATCTCTACGCCCAAGACTTTCAAGCGTTTGATGATATTTTCACGCGTTGGAGCGGCATTTTCACCGATTCCAGCGGTGAAGACGATGGCATCTGCGCCTTCCATGTAGACATAGTAACTCGCGATATAATCCGCGATTCTCTTGGCTTGAACATCAATCGCAAGTTGTGCGCGATGATTTCCTTTTAAACTCGCATCGACGAGATCGCGAGAATCCGAGGAAAGACCTGAAACACCAAGATAACCTGATTGTTTGTTCAAGTAGTTTGTGATTTCTTTGGCCGATTTGTTCTTCTTCGCCATCATGTATTCGACCAAGGCAGGATCGACATTCCCGCTTCGCGTTCCCATAGGGATTCCTTCAAGCGGTGTAAAGCCCATCGAAGTATCGACCGATTCGCCTTTTTTGACAGCACAGATGGAAGCGCCGTTGCCAATATGGCAAACGATGACATTGCATTCTTCCGGTTTTTTTCCAAGAAGTTCGGCGGTGCGAAGGCTGACAAATTGATGACTGGTTCCGTGGAAACCGTATTTACGTACTTGATAACGTTCGTACCAATCGTAAGGTACGGCATACATAAAGGATTCTTCAGGCATGGTATGATGAAACGCGGTATCAAACACAGCAACTTGTTTGATTTTGGGAAGAATTTCTTGGAATGCTTTGATTCCAACCAAATTCGGACCATTATGAAGCGGCGCAAGATCGATAATGCTTTCTAAAATGGCGATTTCTTCTTCGCCGACAACACAGGACTTCGTCAATTTATCCGCACCATGAACGACGCGATGACCCACACCTTCGATTTCTTCAAAGGAAGCGATGATGTTGAGATCGATCAATTTATCGAGAAGCATTTTTACCGCAACCGCATGATTGTCGATATCGATGATTTCTTCGATCTTTTGTCCGTTCAGTTTGACGGTAAAGACACTATCTTTCATCCCAATTCGCTCCACGATTCCGGATGTGATGAGCGTTTCGCTCGGCATGTCCAATAGTTGGAATTTGAGCGAGGAACTGCCGGCGTTGACTGCCATGATTTTAGCCATTGAAATTCTCCTTTATGGGGTGGTTTTCGAGAAACCAACGATTGATTTGTCGCAATGCATTCGCAAATCCATCTTGATCTTCGAAGGATGGAACGTCTGCGAGTAAAAACGATTTGGGGTATTCATCTTCAGGTTTTCTTCCCCGAAGAATCAAGATGCTCTTTCCAAGTCCTCGGAAGAGACTTTCAGGAAGTTTCACAAGACCAATCATTTGATATTGTTCGAGCAAGTCTTTTCGAAATTGTTCTTGCGAAGGTTGATTAAAGAAATCATTGGGAATGACCGCAAGGAAATATCCGTGGTCCTTGAGATTGTTTCGGTGATGCAAGATGGTCTCCATCGGAAAATAGTGTTGATCGACTTCTTCGTAAAAATCAAAATCTGTCACGATCACATCGACCAAGACGCCTGCATAAGTTAGCGTGTCTTGATAATACACATCTTCACCGTACGACATCATATCAAACATGGCTGTCGCGAGAAAATAACGTTGCTTGTCCATCTCGACGCCATAAAGTTGGACTTCGCGATCGATTTGATTTGCCACACAAGTCAGATAATTGCCGGTTCCTACCAAGGGGTCGAGCATGGAAATCGTTTGATTTCCGGGGATTAACTTTCCAATCAAATAAGCGGTCAAAATGCCAATCGTTTCGGGAGTCATCGATTGATTCGATAACTTTACATGTTTCAACCCTTTAAGGATGGCGACTTGCATCGCTTTGCGTACCGTCTCTTTGTCAAACGAAACGTCATTGATGGAAGCCCGAATCGTTTCTAGTTTCTGGGCGATGTCAGGGTTCTTCTCGTAAAGGACATCCCCCGACATGATCCATTCGCAAGCCAAAACAAGACCGTCCAGATAGGGAGTCTTGTCGCTTTCAAAAAGAAGCATCGCTGTGTTGTCGAGAACATCGTAGAGACGTTCAAAAAGGGATTGTTCCATACATAGTCACCGATACTTTATTTTATCATACAAGGAACGGTTTATCAACCTTTTTTCACGGGACGAAACTATGCGAAATAGGCAAGATTGGGGGAAATGGCGAGATTTGGAGGTGAATAAATATTCACCTATGAAAAATGAGGTATTCGCGCGCTTGTCTTGAAGAAAATGAGGCAGTCTGCTAGAATAGACACAGGTGATATCATGAAGAAGCTCGCAATTCGTTTGATCCATTGGTACCAAAGTGCGACGTCAGGTCGCGCTCCGACGTGCAGATATAGTCCTACTTGCTCGAATTACGCGGTGCAAGCGTATGAAAACTACAACTTCTTCTATGCAACGGTTTTAACGGTTTGGCGCATACTGCGTTGTAACCCTTTCTCCAAAGGCGGTTATGACCCCATCCCGAAGATCAAAAAAGAGTGGAAAAAAAATCAGGAACATTCTCATGATGAATCCAATCATCAACACCATCATGACGAAAAATAATCCAACCATCTCGAGAGGGTTGGATTTTTTTTATTCATCGAGTTTGGGTGTTTCTTTGGACCGTGTATATGCAGTCATTGACAAGCCTGTGTCGACTAACAATTCCTCATCGGGAAGCTTGCGAATTTTCGCACACACGTACATATCCCCGACACATCCGCTAAAATGGACCACAAAGATCAAATAAAGTGGAAGCAAGGCTACTTCACGAAACAAAAGCATCAAAACAATCAATAACAAGGAAACCAAGGCCAAAGGGGCAAGCCCGATCATCAGATAATACTTTTTTTTGTAGTAGATTCCTGGGGCTCCCGCATAAGCGAACAATCCATTAAAACCGAATTTCACTTTTTGATCCGTTCCTAGTTTGAAGAATATACCATGTACTGCTTCGTGGAGAATAAGCATGACCACGATGCCTATCAGCAAGAGGAGCAAATTGAGAGATGGATCAACTTGAACATTCATCTTCCAAGTCATCCAGAACCATAACGGGAGGAAGGGGATCAAGGCGAAGACGGACAAGACATTCAACCATACAACCAGTTTTTTGTCCTTTTTTAAATCAAATGTCAATGCTTCCTCATATCCTTGAGGCAGTTCATTCCTACTAACTCGTTCAACAATCATCATCGTCCTCCAAGAGAAGTCATCAATAGCATTGTACCATCATCAGTAAAACAAAAAAAGACCTTATTTTTGAATAAGATCTTACAGATGCCCCCGGTCAGGGTATCAATCGATGGTGCGGGTAACAGGACTTGAACCTGCACTCCGTAGGGAACCAGATCCTAAGTCTGGCGCGTCTGCCAATTTCGCCATACCCGCATCATGAAATTGTAGTGGTGACCCGCAGGCGATTCGAACGCCTGACCCTTTGATTAAAAGTCAAATGCTCTACCGGCTGAGCTAGCGGGTCTATGATGGCTGGGCTAGGTGGATTTGAACCACCGATCTCGGAGTCAAAGTCCGATGCCTTAACCACTTGGCCATAGCCCAATATCTTGGAAAAAGTTGATTGGGGCGATTGATGGGAATCGAACCCACGAATGTCGGAGCCACAATCCGATGCGTTAACCACTTCGCCACAATCGCCGTCTGCTTTTTCGCAATATCTAGTTTACTAGAGTGCCCCATAAAAGTCAAGCATTATTTCTTTTCAAAGAATGGAAGAAATCGAAAAGAAATGCGCGGATTTCTCCGCGCATCGAAGACTTATAACGCGACTACCGCAAGTCCGAATCCTTGGTCTCCCAAATGGACGCTAAAAACTGGGGATACGGCATGTGTCGTAGAGATGATCACCTTCGGAAAACGTGCCTTCGTTTCCTCCACCATCTTCTCACACCATTCAGGTCGATTCATCTCAATAAAGTCGACATAAACGACTTCATACTTCTCGGCATAGGTTTGCACCGTGTTCATAAAATATTCGTAGCAAGCGTTGTTCGTACGCTCTTTGCGCGTGAGTTCCAACTTCCCATCAATCATTTCAATGATTGGCTTGATGCGAAGAACTGTACCGAGCAACGCCGATACTTTGTTCAAGCGTCCTCCCCGGAACAAATGCATCAAATCTTGGAGCGTAAACATCACGGCCGCATTTTCGTAAATCTTTTGCGTCATCGCGATGATATCATCAAATGCGGCTTCTTTTTCAATCATGTTCATGATGATTGGAATCCCAAGCGCGACACCAAACGAAGCCACTCGGGAAGCATGCACACTAATCTCTAGTGGAAAATCCACCATCGATTTCGCGATTAACGCGGATTGATATGTACCACTGATTTTTTCAGAGAGCGTGATCACAAGGACTTGCTCGTATCCTTCTTCATAAAAAGCTTTGTATCGATCAAAAAACTCCCCGGGAGCTGGTTGCGATGTCGTCATCTTTTTCGAAGTATGGAGTTTTTCAGACATTTCCGCCAAACTGATTTCAAATTCCGTATAATCATG
>JAQVKB010000250.1 GCA_028694875.1 Candidatus Izemoplasmatales bacterium | reverse complement strand
CGATCTGTGATGAGTTGTTGAATCACGAGCGGAGCCGCGATCGACAACAACGTATGATAAAATTTTCTATCGCCGATCAATTTGCTCACAATTGACCTCATTCCAAACTGTATTTATAGAAAAAGACAATGTCTGCACATTGTCTTAACTTTCGAGTGGTGCGGTTGATGGGACTTGAACCCACACGCCCGTACGGGCACTACCCCCTCAAAGTAGCGCGTCTGCCATTTCGCCACAACCGCATTAGCAGTATCTATTATAATAGATGGATGCTATTTTTGCAAAACCTTTTTTCGCAATTTATGCAAAAAAAATCAAATCGCTGAAAAAGAAAAATGCCGCATTCGCGGCAAATTATCTGAATTTCGTGAACTGTTGAATTCCGTCCTTGTATTTTGGCGGATTCTCGCCTTGAATCAAAGGGAGTGCATAATCGATAAAATTCTGAGTAATGCCATTGAAACGTTCATTGATCATATCAAGAGGAACGGTCTTTTCAATGTTGGCACAACGATGGAGTGGTTCCAATCCATAAACAATTTCATAAGTCTCTCCAGGGTTTCGAGACATGGTTACCATCAAATCGGTTTTTCCATCCAATAAAGATTGAACCGCAAAACGACCAACACCAATCGCTTCATTCACATCGGTCAAACTCTGAATATGCGCAGCAGCGCGTTGCGTCGAACCAAATTCAACAGAACGAGATGGAATTCCCAAATCTGTTTGTACGATGGATGCCAACTTCGAACTCACCCCACCAAGTTGGAAGTGACCAAAGGCATCCTTCAAACCGGAACTGGATGAAATGAAAATCCCTTGGTCGTTCGTAATCCCTTCAGAAACGGCAATCAAGCATTGCTTCCGTTTGGTATAGATTTCTTTGACATCATTTTTGAATTTTTCAATCGAGAAAGGAACTTCAGGAAGATAAATCAAATCGGGACCAAATCCAGAAAGATTGGCGAGTCCAGCGGCGGCTGTCAACCAGCCAGCGTGGCGACCCATAATTTCGACAATGGTGACTTTCCCATTCGGGTACGCCAGCATGTCATAGGAAATTTCCATCATCGTATTCGCGATAAATTTGGCCGCGGATCCATATCCAGGCGTATGATCGGTAAAGGGTAGATCATTATCGATGGTCTTCGGAACACCGATGATGCGGACATCATAATCGATTTGGGACATATAATCCGCGATTTTGGCACATGTATCCATCGAATCATTGCCACCGTTATAAAGGAAATAACGAATATTGTATTTTTTGAAAATGTAAAGCAAGCGAACATAATCCGTATCATCTTCGCGGAAATCTTTGAGTTTATGTCTCACACTACCGAAAGCGGAACCAGGGGTATGTTTGAGCAATTCAACTTGCTCTGGATCTTGTTGAGAGATGATGAAAAAATCTTCATTCAAAGCTCCTTTAATGCCATGGCGCATGCAAATGACATCTTCAATCAATGGATGATGTTTTTTTGCTTCGCTAATGACGCCGTATGCCGACGCATTGATGACGCTTGTAGGACCTCCGGATTGTCCGTAAAGCAAGTTTCCTTTTAGTTTCGTCATGGTATCACTCCTTGCACATATTATAATAATATCAAATACATGTGTAACATGAAAGGGTTTTTTTTGAGTTTTTCCTTGAACATTGGTTCGATTTTGTGAGTTTTCTGTGAAGCCATCTATTTCTCCAATAAAAGCATATCGGCTCACGTATATTTGTCAGAAAACCACAGGAGGTTATTCCCATGAAAAAAGGTCTTATCAAAACATTTCTAATCGGAGGCGTCGCTTTGGTCGGCGTTCTCGCATTCGGTCTCACTGGTGTGCAAGCAGAAAGTGTGTATGCTGAACTCTCCGACGAAGTCATTCCGGTGGATGATCAAGTCGTTGCTTCCTTCACTCTTGAAGAAATGCTCTCGTATGCCATTCAAGATGAATACCTTGCGCAAGCCGAGTATGCAGCCATTATCGCAACCTATGGCGAAGTGCGTCCATTCATCAACATCGTAGCCGCAGAACAAACTCATATTGATCTCTTACTCGGTCTTTATGAAACCTATGGATTGAATGTTCCAGAAAACACCGCTTCGGACAGTGTCATCATCCCTGAATCATTAACCGCCGCGATTGCGACCGGTATCGATGCGGAAAATGCCAATATCGCGATGTATCAAGCGTTCTTAGCACAAACAGATCTCCCAGATGATGTCAAGGCCGTATTTGAATACTTGGTGAACGCATCGGCAAACCATTTGGCTGCTTTCTCCAAAGATCGTCTCTATGGCGTTGGTAGTGATCTTGCCAACCAAATCAAGAACATGTTCCAATACAAAGGATCCAATGGATCTGGCAGTGGTGATGGAACTGGTACTGGCAATCAATACAAAGGCTCCAATGGAAAGTCTGGAAGCGCTAGCGGGAACCAATACAAAGGCGCGAATGGCAATGCCGGTGTCTGCATCAATTCGTAATCATTGACCAATAGAAAAGAGGACTTGAAAATCCTCTTTTTTTAGTTTTGTATTTGGTATACCGAGCCATCCGTACTTCTGCTCATCCACCCATAATCAATCAGTGCACGTCGTAGGCTCACATAATCAAACCAGATTGGTTTGAGAATGGCATTGACTTCTTTTTCGGAATACTGTTTTTGAGGATCAAACACCTGCGATATAATCCCTAT
>JAQVKB010000249.1 GCA_028694875.1 Candidatus Izemoplasmatales bacterium | reverse complement strand
AATCGCAATCGAGAAGATGATGACGGTGGTGATGTTCAGTGGGATTCCGGTAACGCCCATGAAGAAGTAGATGCTGGCCACCGTTGAAATCATTGGCAAGACCCCAAGAAACGCGGTCTTGATGCTTTGAAGTGAAATCGCAAGCATCAAGAAGACAACGACCAAGGCGATTGCAATGCTTTCCAGTTGCATCACGCCGATTTGCGTATTCAAATCGCGAAGTAAGTATTGTACGCCACTGACTGAAGTGGTGAGTGAAGAGTCGTTCACGGCATTTTCAATCGTACCGAGGGTATCGTTTTCTTGATTGACCGGAAACACCAAGACGCGAAGACGATTGTCATGGACATCCATCATTTTCGAGATCATCTCGATGGATTGATTTCGAATCGCATAATAGGCGGTTTGAACTTGAAGATCCGTCGTAATATCTTGGTTCGTTTGCGCCGCAATCAAATAGTCAAACAATTGATAAGGAGAAACAATGTGATCGACTTCAGGCATGGCCAGAAGTTGATCGGTCAGTGCACTCACTTGCAAGTAGGAATCATAGCTGAGCAAGGTACTGTCCATATCAATCTCAATATAAATCGGGATACTGCCACCAACAACGGATTGGATTTTCTTGGCACTTTTCGCCACTTCAGTCGAATCTTTATAAATCGACAACATATCGAATTCATGGGAGATGGAACCCGCAAAGGTCGCGCCAAGGGCGACGAGAACCAGCGCAATCGCGATCGACGGGATGCCCCAAAGTTTCTTCAAGAAACCACTCACATTTTGATGCATCTTGGATTGACGTTTGGGTAACACGTTGGGTCCCCCAGAAAGGATTAGAGGAAGTGCAAACCAGGTAGCGACACCCGCGAGGAAGATTCCCAACGTCGCGAACAACGCCAAATCGACCGTACTCGAAGTCCCCATCGAGAGAAGCGATAAGAATCCAGCCATCGAAGTCAAGGTGGTAATGATCATCGGGATTCCCACGACATGCAATGTTTTTTCAATCGCGGTTTGTTCGGACAAACCAGATTTGATGGCATCTTGATAATGGGTCATGAAGTGCAGACCATCCGCACTGCCGATGACAATGACGAGCACAGGCACAATCGCGGTCAGAATCGAGACTTCATTACCGAAGAGTCCAATGAGTCCGAGGGTCCATAATGCCCCGATCCCTGCAGGCAACACACTGAACAAGGTTGGTTTGATCGCTCCTATTTGCAAGAAGAACACGAAGAGAACAAGCAGAATCGTCAGCGGCGGAAGATAGATCAAGATTTGCAGGACATAGTCGACAATCTTCGCTTGGTTGTATAATTCACCCGAAACATAACTCGGATAATCATATTTCCCCAACGCCGTTTCGAGGGCCGAAACGTCTGTTTTTCCAAAGTCTTCCGTAACGAAAAGCGTATACACATAGTAATAGGTTCCATCGACGACTTGAATGGGCGAATATTCCTGCAAATTGGAATAATAAGCCAAAAGCATTTCTGGGTCGACAGTCGTCGTGACGACCGTCTCACCATTCAAAAACATCGTGGCAGGAGCGGGACCTTCCACATAGGTCACGTTCGTGATGTTGAAGAGGCGAATTTGGATCTCCGACAAATCGGTGAGGACGTTTTCATCAAATTGATTTGATTCGAGCATGACCACAATTTGTTGGACGTTTCCAAAGTTTTCTTCCATCGCATCCAACCGATCTTGATAGACCGAATTATTGGTCGTGAACAACCCAAAATCCGTATTGAGTTTGATCGCAAAGATTCCGAGAATCGCTGAGATATTCACAACCAAGAATAATACAAAAAGTAATTTGCGTCGCTTGAAAATAAAGTTCGTATAAGATTTCATGGGATCAAGTCCTTTCAGTCAAAAACCATTATAGTCGCGCGTGCGCGAATTGTCAAGGTATCCCAAACAAAGAAAAAAGCCTCCATTCGGAGGCTTGGTGTATTACATCTCAATGATTTTGACTTCGCCTGCACCAAGATGGAAATAGACTTTCCCATCCGGTGAGAACTCGTGATAATCTCTACCCATTTCGTAGGTGGCATAAAGCAATTTCCCTTGGGTTTGATGATTGCCCGTTTTCTCTCGAAGAACGTGAAGTGTCGCCGAGCAATCGATGCTCGCATAGGGATTCGAATTGGCGACCACCAACAAGCATTTCTTGGAGACGTTATCAAAGTACGAAACGCCAATCGCAGGGGTATCGAACTCTTGGAAATAGATGGGCACGTAATAGGCCAAATCGGTGATTTGATTCAACCACTTGGCACGAATTTGTTTAATCCCGTCCAAGTGATCCGCAATCTCCCAACGATCTGGGACATTGTAATGAAACGCGTATTTGTCAAAGAGGGCCAGTTTCCCATAGAAAGGATCCTCTTTGTCAAGGTGATACTTGTCCTGTTCGGTGCAGTCAACGCCTGTATTCATCGGTTGAGCTTCATAAACTTCTTGACCCGAATTGATGAAAGGCACCAAATTCGGGAGAAGCATATTGAGGACGGTCACCATTCTGGCTAGTGTCTTTCCACCATCTCGACCCGCGATTCTTTCGGTATCATGAGTTTCAGCACAAGCAAACATTGGCAGCGCGATTTCGGGAGCTCCATAGACAAATTTGTGAAGCTTCTTTTCCCAAATACGAGGTTCCATCCAGAAGCCGTTTCCAATGATAATGT
>JAQVKB010000013.1 GCA_028694875.1 Candidatus Izemoplasmatales bacterium | reverse complement strand
GATAGTAATGAACTTAATGTAGGGATTGGAGAACTTGTATGAATGAAATGAACCAACAAGAAATGATGAATCAAGAGGGGATTACCCTATCCGAACTATTTCAAATTGTTTGGAACAATAAATTGCCCATCTTTTTCGTCACACTGTGGATCTTTGTTTTAGGTGCTGTTTATACGTTTGTGATGATTACGCCAACATATACGGCCGAAACCTCAATCATGGTCCAAGTCGATGTAAGTCAAAGCTCGACGACGACATCGGACCAATCGGCGATTTACGTAGCGCAAAATTTGATGGCGACATACAAAGAGTTTGTGGTCAGTGATAAGGTATTGGAGGCGGTTCAGGCGGATGTACCAGAAATTGCGAGCGCGACGCTCTCATCCATCTCCAATAGTATCTCTGTTTCTTCTACCACGAACGTCTTGATTATCTATATCAAAGTGGAGAATACGTCTCCAGAACTCGCGGCAGAAATTGCCAACCAATTGGTCGCGGATTCGATTGCAATCGCCAATGATGAAGGCAATGAGTATGTTCTTCTTCAAGACAAACTAAAAGTGCTGGACGTGGCGAAAGTTCCTTCCGCTCCGAGCGCACCAAACAAGATGCTGAATTTGGTCATCAGTTTGTTGCTTGGTGGTATCGTGTCCTTGGGTATCGTGTTTGTCAAAGAACTGTTTAACAACAAATTCCAAAGTACACAAGAAATGGAACGTTATTTGCATCTGAACGTGATTGCGGCTGTTCCCGGCACAATCAAAGAAAGAAAGTTGGTGGACTAGATGGAATTTTTTGAGTATAAGAACGTTGTCATCGAAAGCCCCGACTCTCGTGAGGCGGAAGCGTATCGTAAGTTAGAACTCAATATCGCCATTGCGGCCCTCGACAAACCATTACAAGTCATCCAATGTACTTCGGCCACTCCGGAAGACGGAAAAACGACCACGTCGATTAATCTTGCGGCAGTGTATGCAGAAAAAGGAAAAAAAGTTATCATCGTCGACTTTGACCTTCGTCGTCCGAAGATTCACCGTGCGTTCCATCAAGTCAATGATTCTGGTGTCTATGATTACATTACCCATGATGAAGATTATCACAAGTTGATTCGTCATACCGAATCCAAAATCGATTTGTTATTAACGGGGAAACATCTCTCGTATCCACATATCGTATTGGAATCTCAAAAAGCGAAAAACTTGATTGAAAGTCTTCGCAAAGAATATGATGTCATCGTTGTCGATACACCTCCAGTTCTTTCGGTCACCGATCCGCTCGTGGTATGCAAATACGCGGATGCGGTCGTTTATGTTGTTGCTTACAACAAAACCAAAAAGGAAGCTGCCAGAGAAGGCTTGGAACAACTTCGCAACAACAATGCCAATGTGATTGGCGGCGTTCTTGCGAATATTGATGTTCGGAAATCCAAAGGTTATGGCTATTACAAAGGATACCATTACTACGGTTATCACTCCAAAGAGGAAGATTAGTAGGGTGGTGTTGAAATGATCGACATCCATACTCATATTTTACCGGGCGTAGACGATGGCTCTCCCAGCGAGGAAGCTTCCATCGAAATGTTACGGGAAGAAGAACGATTTGGTGTGACCGATGTTTTCCTAACACCGCATTATATGAAAAGTCGCGGATATCTTCGAACCTACGACGAAAACAAAACCGTGTTTGAACAGTTTTCGATGGCCGCAAAAAAGGCAGGAATTTCGATTCAATTGCATTTAGGAAACGAAATCTATTATACCTTTTCGTCGATCCAAGCATTGCGAGATCAAACCGTCGCTCCCATGGGAAACACTCCCGCAGTATTAATCGAGTTTTCAACCTCTGAAGAAGACGAAGAAATTCCCGAAGCTATTCATAACATCGTGGCCATGGGATATACGCCTGTCATCGCCCATGTGGAACGATATTCCTACATCAAAACCGCCAAAGACTATGAAGTGATGCGCAAGATGGGGGCGTTGATACAAATCAATGCGGCTGCCATTGTTGGCGCGGCAGGACCAGCGACCAAAAAATTCGTTTGGAAATTACTCAAGTCAGGGTTGATTGATGTGATTGCTTCCGACATTCATGTCTTTCGAACCAATTACATGAAAGAAGCCTATGATTTGATTCTGAAAAAGTTTGGGCAAGTCATCACCGAACGACTTTTCAATCATCCAATCTTTGCCGAGACGCGTACTGTTTAAAAAACGCGTCTTTTTTTTCTTCCATCACAATTTCGACATATTGACATGATATGATGATGTTGTAAAGTCCAAACATGGTACCTTGAATCTCATTTCTCCCCCCCTATAATGATGTTAGTACCAGGATTTTTACACGACGCGGAAGCACCGCGTCGGATTTGAAAACAACAGGCCGCGTGGGCAATTTCAAAACAAGTCAATGTGTGTAGAAAGAAAACGTGGCCTTTTATTTTTGAAGGGTGTGTGATGGTTTTATGAAGAACATTCATGTATTGGTTGCCGATGACGAATTTCGTATTCGCAAATTATTGGCCGAATTTTTACAACGCGAAGGATATCGCGTGATTGAAGCTGAAGATGGAGAACAAGCCATTGATTTTTTGTTTGAATCGAAAATCAAGTTTGATCTCGTGATTTTGGATGTCATGATGCCAAAATATGATGGCTGGTTTGTCTTGGAACGGATTCGTGAGTTTTCCACGGTTCCTGTCATCATGTTAACGGCACGTAGTGACGAGTATGATCAACTCAAAGGGTTTAAATTGGGTGCGGATGACTATGTCACCAAACCGTTTTCTCCGGGAGTTTTGATGGCGCGTGTGAAAAATGTGCTGAAAAAGGAACTAACAGATACGGAAGAACTCGTGTTTGGCGAGATCCGCATGTCGCTATCCGCAAGAGAAGTCTTTGTGGAAGACAAAAAGACGGAATTGACACCGAAAGAATTTGAACTTTTGAAGTATTTTATTGATAACAAAGGCATCGCCCTCTCCCGCGATAAGATTTTGAATGCAGTCTGGAATTATGATTACTTTGGCGACCTTCGTACCGTGGATACGCATATCAAGCAACTACGGGCGAAACTTGGCGCATACGGCCATTATATTTCGACTGTAAGAAGCATAGGATACCGTCTCGATATCGAACATGAAAACATCGATTAAAAGTAATCTCTTTTTCATTACCTACGGGATTTTTCTTTCTTTTATTGTTGGGCTGATTGTCTTAAGTAATACCTATCTGGAAGCCTATTATCGCAACGATCGGAAGGAGTCTTTGCTCCTGGCGTTCGATGAAGTTAAAGATCTCGATTTGACGAGTGAAGATCTCCCTTCACTCGTTCTTGGTATTGAAAACAGTTATAATATCTCGATTCAAATTCTGAAAGAAACTGAAGATTCTGGCAATCTTCCGAACATCGATCCCGGAAATGATGGCGGATTTTCACAATTGCCACTTCCCTATGAACGGATTTATGGCAATCAATTTTCGATTCGAGATAGTGTCATCGTCCGAATTATGTCGGATTTTCAAAACAATACGTTGTCGTCCTATACAACCCTTCTTGAAGTGAGCGAAGATTATGCCGCAGAAGGTTATACCATATACACTGCGAATCTGACACCAAACCCCGATCAAGGGAACGAAGATTTCCAGATGTTGTCCTTACTGGTGGAAAAACCTGCTTCGGATGGGTTTCATCTGTATTACATCCTCACCGTGACAATCCAGTCGATTCAAGATAGTGTTCGGGTGTTCAACTCTTTTACGATTTTGGTGGCCGTTATTTTCATGTTTGTCTCCGCGTTGATTGTCTATTTTGCAAGTTATAAATTTACCAACCCGATTCTTCAAATTACCGACGTGACCCGAAATATGGCGAATTTGGACTTTTCGCAGAAGCTGCAATTGTCTCGAACGGATGAACTCGGCGTGTTAGGAGATTCGATTGATAAGATGTCAACTCAACTCGAATCGTCAATCCAGGAACTGCGACAAGCCAATCTTCAATTGTCGCAAGACATCGAATTGAAGACGAAAATTGATGACATGCGGAAAGAGTTTATCGCGAGTGCATCTCATGAACTTAAAACACCGATTTCATTAATCTTAGGATACTCGGAAGCGTTAAAACTGCCGGACCTTGACTCAAGTACCATCGAAGAGTATCTCGATATCATCATTGATGAATCGAATAAAATGAACAAGCTTGTCATGGGGATGTTAAAACTTTCCCAACTCGAAGGTGGATTCTTGGATTTGAATATCTCCAAGTTCCATGTCAAAGACTTGATTGAAGAGACTTGTCGTTTATTCAAAGTCAAATTCGATGAGGCAGGAGTCCATTTGTCTCTCGATACGTTCGAAGAAGAGATTGAGTCGGATTACGATCAACTTCAAACGGTATTGTCCAATTTCATTGCCAACGCTTTGCATCATTTGAACGACAAAAAACGAATTCGCATTTCGATGGAACGATTCTTGGATGGTTCCATCGCCGTCAATGTCTTCAATTCGGGTTCGCAAATCCCCGAATCCGACATCGACCGCATTTGGGAAAGTTTCTACAAAGTAGACAAAGCGCGTACCCGTAGTTATGGCGGTCAAGGTCTCGGTCTCTCGATTGTGAGAAACACATTGGATCAACTAGGATATCGGTATGGCGCAAAGAATGAACCCGATGGTGTGACCTTCCAGTTCATCATTCCACACCCTGACATCAAGCCCGAATAAAATCGGGCTTTTTTTCTCGAATGGTTCGGTTGAAAACAACCTCTATTTGTGTTACAATGTGTTATGGAAAAATGAACTTTTCTGGAGAATCCATGATGAAGAAAACGGTGCCAACCCCGATTGGGGAATACATGAAAAATATTCGAATCATCGAATTCATGCTCGTGGATGCCTTTGGGTTGGCGTTCACCTATTCTTTTGTGATTCTCGCATTGAGATGGACCGGTGTCGAAAACTTTGATTCTCGAATCGCTTTTTTATTACTTCCTATGATTATTGCTTTCAAGATTGTCGTGTATACTTTCTTGAAATTATACAAATTGATTCTCGACAATGTTGGATTGGATGAAGTATTCCGAATTTCAATCGGTGTCGTCGTCACGAATCTCGTGATAGCGACGGTATTCTTATCGATTTCCAATTTTCAATTCATTCCTGAAATCTATCTCATTCTCACCACGTTTATCGAAATCATTACGTTGGCCATCCCGAGAATGATGAAACGGATTTTCCGTTATATGACGCTATTCCAACGGAAACCCGTTGGCAGAAGAACCTTGCTCATTGGGGCTGGAGCTGGAGGAAAGCTCGTTCTCAATGAAATGAGAGAGAACCCGGAACTTCACAATCGTGTGATTGCGTTTGTCGATGATGACGAGAATAAGATTGGCAAAATTATGTCGGGTTATAAAGTTCTTGGCCCGATTTCTCGTATTCCAGAATTCATTGATTTATATCAAATCGAAGAAGTCGTGATTACGATTGCATCGATTGGCGACGAACGCTTTCAAGAGATTATTCAATACGCCGCGCAAAGACCCGTCAAGATCAAACGTATTCCGAAATTCAAGGACATCTCTAAAGATGCACCCAAGAAGTTATTGGAAGTCAAAGTCGAAGATTTGTTGTCAAGAGACATTGTAGAACTAGACGACCAAGGAATTTGTGATTTTATTCATGGAAAAAAAGTTCTTGTGACAGGGGCTGGAGGATCCATTGGAAGCGAATTGGTTCGCCAAATCATTCGTTATCAACCCAAGGAAATTCTATTGCTGGATATCTATGAAAATGGTGTCTATGATTTGCAAATGGAACTTGGTCACTTTTTCAAGGACGAAATCATCAAAAGTATCCCTCGAAAAGTATTAATTGGAAGTGTGTATAACCACGAACGGATGAACGAGATTTTCTCAGAATTTCGTCCCGAACTTGTATTCCATGCGGCCGCGTACAAACATGTTCCTTTGATGGAGTCTTCCGCTGTGGAGAGCGTTCGTACCAACGTCATTGGAACTTACAATATATGTCAATTGTCGGACCAATACGGTGTTGAAAAAATGGTTCTTGTTTCTTCCGACAAAGCGGTTCGTCCAACCAATGTGATGGGTGCGACCAAACGGTTTGCAGAAATCATCATGCAAAATTTCAATCGCAAATCGAAGACACAGTATGCAGCAGTTCGTTTTGGAAATGTCCTCGGCAGCAATGGCAGTGTCGTTCCATTGTTTCGAAAACAAATCGAACATGGGGGACCGATTACGGTCACTGATAAAGATATTATTCGTTATTTCATGACCATTCCTGAAGCGGTAGGGTTGATTCTTCAAGCCTCGACATTCGCCAAAGGTGGCGAAATTTTCATTCTAGACATGGGCGATCCGGTCAAGATTGTAGATTTGGCAGAAAAGATGATTCGACTCTCCGGGTTACGACCATATCAAGACATTCAAATTGAATTTACGGGGCTTCGACCAGGAGAAAAACTCTATGAAGAGTTGTTGGTCGACAAAGAAGATGGCAACATCCAAACCGAGAACAAAAAAATCTTTATTGAGAATTCGTTGGATGAAAGAACCATCGAAGACGACATTGAAACGATACGAAAAACGTTTGAAACCTTAGAAAATGAAAAGGTCAAAGAGATGGTTCAATCCTTCGTTCCAACCTATACGATTAAGCGATAAAATGCATGCCTTGCGCATGCTTTTTTTTTCTTTATGTTATAATGAAACCAGAGGTGATGAGAATGTATACCCTATCCGTAGGAGACAAAATCAAACTCGACATCCGCAAACAGGGCATCAACGGAGAAGGAATTGGCTACTTTAACAAGTTGGCCATTTTTGTCCCTGGGGCGATTTTGAAAGAAAAAGTTGACTGCGAGATTCTTGAGGTGAAACAGACTTACGCGATTGCCAGACTCGATGGAATCGAACGTGTTTCAACACGCCGTGTCACACCTCCTTGTAAGTTTTACGATCGTTGTGGGGGATGTCAGTTGCAACACATCGACCAAAACGAACAAATGAAAATCAAACAATCAATCTTGAAACAATCTTTGATTCGTTATACAGACATTCACCCGATTGATCCGCTTCTCAAACGGACCCTTGGGATGAAGAGCCAATACGGTTATCGAAACAAATCGCAGATGCCGTTTGCCAATTTGAATTTCGGATTGTCGCTTGGTCTCTATGAGCCGCAATCGAATAAATTTGTGTTCGTGGACGAATGCTTGGTCCAACATCCGTTTGTGAACAAAGTCAATGCCAAAGCGCTGTCGCTATGCCGTAAATATAAAATGGCCGCCGCGGATCAAACCAACCCAAATGGAAATTTACTCGTTCTTGTGACGCGGTATCTTGAAAATACGGATCAATGTAGTGTCACATTCATCGTGACGAAATACGATGAACGACTCCAAAGTATTGCCAAAGAACTGAAAGAAACTTATCCTCCAATCCAGTCGATTGGGTACAGTGTTTCAAAGCATCATCACCGCAGTGTTTTTGGAAAAGAAGTCGTCACTCTTGTTGGCGACGATGTCATCTATGATGAAGTCGATGGACTCAAGATTCGGATTTCTCCCGATGCATTCCATCAGTTGAATTCCAAACAAATGGATATCCTTTACAAAGAAGTCGTGAAAGCGGCCAATCTTCAAGGAAACGAAGTTGTGATTGATGGATATTCCGGAATTGGCGTCACGACGTTGATGCTCGCCAAAAAAGCCAAGAAGGTTTATGGTATCGATTATTCGGAACCCTCCATTCAAGATGCGATCGCCAACGCGAAAATGAATGGGATACGGAATGTTGAAATGTTGGCGGATCATGTCGAAGGTGCGATTCCAAGATTATTGAAAATGGGCGTTAAACCCGATGTGATTGTGGTCGACCCCCCTCGTGCGGGCCTTGAAGATAACCTTCTTCAAGAAATCTTGAAAGCCGCTCCGAAACGAATTGTCTATGTCTCGTGCAATCCTTCGACACTGGCGAAAAACCTCGCGGTGTTATTGCCACAGTATGAGGTCAAGTCCATTCAACCTATTGACATGTTCCCTCTCACGAGTAGTGTCGAGAGTGTGACATTATTAACCCTGCGAGTTGGAGTGTGAAACTTGTGACCATTCAAAAACAAGCTTACCTCAAAGATCCTTGCGGTTCATCCTCATTACCCTATTGGAAAATGGCCGATATCCTGGCTCAACCGCAGGTCACCATTGTCCATGAGCGTGATTTTCACGCCAAGGATTTCGCGGGATATCGCGATCAACGGTTCTTTCGTTTGATTCATCATCTCCAACGAATTGATGCACCTGTGGTTCCAAAGGGATACTATGTTCGTACGATTTCCATACCCGAAGAACTTGATCGATTGGTGGACTTGATCAATCAATGTTATCAAGATATTTCCGTCAACCGAAACCAGATGTTATTTTGGACAGCCTCTCCTGTCTTTGATCCTCATTTATGGGTGGGCGTTTGTGAAGAATCCACCAGTGAATTGGTTGGCGCTGGCATCGCGGAGATTGATGATACAATCCAAGAGGGAATTTTGGAATGGATTCAAGTACTACCGAAGCACCAACAAAGTGGAATTGGACAATGTCTCGTTCGTACGCTTCTCGAACGGTTGAAAGGTAAAGTTGATTTTGTGACCGTGAGTGGCGATCTTGATAATCCGACGAATCCCGAAAAACTATATCGTTCCACTGGATTTACAGGCAACGATATTTGGCATATTTTGACCAAACAATCGAAGTAAGGAGAAGAAGATGTTCACTGACTTAGAGATTGCACAACGTGCAAAGATGAAAAACATCACATGGATTGCCAAAAAAATTGGACTGAAGAGTTCCGATATTGAACTGTATGGTGCTCACAAAGCGAAGATCTCTTTTGACGCTATCCGCCGTTCGAACACGGGAAATCCTGGAAAAATCATTCTCGTAAGTGCCATTAATCCTACCCCAGCCGGAGAAGGAAAATCGACAACGACCATTGGTCTTGGGGATTCCTTATCCAAACTAGGTTATCCGACGATGATTGCACTTCGCGAACCGTCCCTTGGACCTGTCATGGGTGTCAAGGGTGGTGCGGCTGGTGGTGGCTATGCGCAGGTTGTGCCGATGGAAGACATCAATTTGCATTTTACGGGCGATATTCATGCGATTACCGCCGCCAATAATCTGATTAGTGCCGTCATTGATAACCATTTATTTCATGGAAACGCGCTTGGAATCAATCCTGAGAAAATCATATGGAAGCGTGCGATGGATATGAACGATCGCGCGTTGCGAAAGATTGAAGTTGGGCTTTCGAGCAAAAAGGAAACACCCCGATTCGATGGATTTGATATTTCCGTGGCTTCGGAAGTCATGGCTGCTTTGTGCTTATCCACGGATATGGACGATTTAAAGTCTCGACTCGAACGAATGATTGTGGCTTATGATCAAGAAAATCGACCTATCACGGTTTCTGATTTGAAAGTTCAAGGAGCCGTGGCCATGTTACTCAAGGATGCCATCAAACCGAATCTCGTTCAAACCCTAGAAAATACACCCGTTCTCATCCATGGCGGACCCTTTGCGAACATTGCCCATGGTTGCAACTCGATTATCGCGACGTCCTTCGCTCGCAATGTCAGCGAATATGTCGTTACCGAAGCCGGATTCGGTGCCGATTTGGGCATGGAAAAATTCATGGACATCAAGATGCGTGCAATGGATGCCATGCCTTCCCTTGTCGTATTGGTCGTTTCTATTCGCGCGTTGAAACTTCATGGTGGTGTAGAAAAAGAAGCGATGAAGGAAGAAAATGTCGAAGCCATGCTAAGAGGAATTCGTAATCTGGAAAAGCACATTGAGAGTGTTCAAGCCTTCGATGTTCCCTACCTGCTCGCCCTCAACAAATTCGCATCCGACACCGATCAAGAACTTGCGGCATTGATGTCATGGGCGGAAACGAACCATCATCCCATTTCGCTCTCGGAAGTCTTTGCGAAGGGTAGTGAAGGTGGCCTTGATCTAGCGCGGAAAGCCATCCAACTGACTTCCGGAAATCGCGAACTTCATGCAAGACCGCTGTATGATCTTTCTTTACCGATTGAAGAGAAGGTGAAGAAGATTGCGATGACAATTTATGGCGCCAGCGATGTGGAATTTTCGGAACTTGCCCTACAACAAATCGAAGAATATAACCAATTAGGTTTGAATCAATTGGCCATTTGTATGGCCAAAACTCCATTATCATTGACGGATGACGCGAAGATTGTCGGTCGACCCGAAAACTTCACAATCCACGTCCGCGAATTCAAACCCTCTGTAGGGGCCGGATTCTTAGTGGCGCTGACGGGAAGTGTCATGACCATGCCCGGGTTACCTAAACTCGGCGCTTATGAAAACATGGATGTACTCGACGACAGAATCGTCGGATTGTTCTAGGAGGATAAGATGAAAGGGAAAGATATACCTTCACGTTTGAAGGAACTAGGAATCAAAGCGTACCAAAAAGCGAAGGACGAAATCCTGGAAGCGAAATCTTCGGTTGAAGGAACCATTCTTGAAGAAAATCTTCGCCATCGATTCAATTTGGAAAACCCCTATAAGTTTGCCGTCATGAGTGAATCGAAACCGTTGAGCACCATCAAAGAACTTACCGCCAAACATGCCAAACGCTATGATGAAGATGACCTTTTTGTTTTCTTTGGAAAACCATCAGACAATGACTTTTTGGATGGAAATATTCTTCGCGATTTATCCAACAATGCAGAATATAAAATTCGTCAGGTTTTGGAAGTTGAAACTTCTGTCGAATACAAAGGGAAAACGCATGAAGTCGCCGCGACAGCGGTTGTTTGTGACATGATGTAACTATGACGAAGCAAGAAGAATTTTTGGAAGTCTATCGGAAACATATTCATCGCGAAGGTGCAGAAGAATTACTGCAATATCTTCTTTCAGATGCCTCTGACTTCTTTCGAGCTCCAGCCTCCACACGTTTCCATTTGGCATATGTTGGTGGTTTGGTCGAACATTCGCTTAATGTCTATGAAGCGTTGACCAAATACGTTCATCGGCCTGAGATTCAACAATGGATTGGAGATGTCAGTGAAGAATCCGTTGCCATTGTCGCATTGCTTCATGATCTCTGCAAAACCAATGTGTATCATCCTTCCTTTCGAAATCAAAAAGATGCCAGCGGGAAATGGATTCAGATTCCTACCTATGAGTTCAAAGATGAACTGCCTTATGGACATGGGGAAAAGAGCGTTTATATGATTTCGAGTTTCATGAAACTGAAGCGAGATGAAGCGTTCGCAATTCGTTATCACATGGGATTTTCCAGTACCGAAGAAAAAAATAACGTTAGTCAAGCTTTCACGATGTACCCTCTGGCTTTTTGCTTATCCACGGCGGACATGGAAGCGACGTTTCTCATCGAAAAAGACAAATAAGGTGAACTTTCTATGAAAGTATCACCTTTTTTTTCGAAATCAAGGTATCGATTCATGATATAATGTAAGGCGACAACGGAGTGTGCACTATGGCGAAAATCAATTCTTTGAC
>JAQVKB010000248.1 GCA_028694875.1 Candidatus Izemoplasmatales bacterium | reverse complement strand
TACGTTCTTCTTTTCTGCAGTCAGTGAGATGTTTATCAAAACGCCCTACAAAGAGGAAGCGTCCCATTTGGGTGACGATGAAACTGAAAAAGCGAGTTTTTCGGATGCGATTGCCCATATCAAAAGCATCAAAGGATTTGGCAGTTTGTTGGTCAGCATTCTCTTCATCAATTTTGCGGTCAGTCCGTTGTTCTCTGTTGGGATTGTCTATTTGTTCAATAACATTTTGGTAAAACCCGCGATGGATTTGGCCATCACCAATGTGGTGTTCAGTGCTTCGACGTTGATTGCGGGGATTGTCATTGGCGCCATCAAACTCAAATCATCGGGTGCGACGATTCGGAGGTTCATTGCTCTCCTTACACTCGGATTCATCCTGATCTCGATCAACATCGCTTTGGTGATGAATGGTATCACAAGTTATCCTGTCTTCTATATTTTGACATTGGTTCTCAATTTGTTCATGGGAGTCACAATCATCTTTGTGAATGTTCCACTCAATACTGGCATGACCAAAGTCATCGCGCCTTCCTACCGCGGCCGTGTGTTCTCGTTGACTGGAGCACTCTCCCAAATCGCGATGCCTGTCTCACTGATTCTTTCCGGCTTCGTGATTGACAACTTTGGCATTGTCAGTTTGGCAGGAGTTTGTTCATTCCTCGCCATTATTCCTACTGTTGTTTTCATCATGAATAAAAATCTTCGTCATCTCTTTGAAGGGATTGATCATGCCAATTCCAAGGATCATCCAGAACCGATCGCGACGGAAGCCGTATAAGCGTGTGTTCCTCTTTTCTTCCATCATAATTTCTGCTATACTATGTTTGATATTTTCCAAAGAAGGATGGTTCATTCCATGATTGAAAAAGCGATTCAACTTTCTAAAAAATTAGCCAATTATCATCCGGAACAACTGAACATGGTGGTAGGATTTGATGGCTTTATCGATGAAATTGTCCACGCCGTGGACAAACGCATCGATGCTAGCCATTTTGAACGTATCGACACGATGGAGCAATTCGCAAAACGAATTGAACGTGCCGCGGGGTTATCCACAAACATTGAATTCGTCCCTATGATCAAAAAGATCGGCGGTAACGGACCCATCATGGCGAATGCATTGTCTCGACATCAATCTCAAATCACGTATTTGGGATCGTTAGGAAGTCCTTCGATTGATGATGTGTTCCTCGGAATGCCAGAAAACGTCAAACTCTATAGTTTCGCGGGCGCGGGACATACCGATGCTTTGGAATTTGATGATGGCAAAGTCATGCTTGGAAAAATGGTTTCTTTGAACGACGTTACCTATGAGAATCTTGTCAAAGCCGTTGGATTTGATGAGTTCGTGTCCGTCCTCGATCAAGCGGATTTGTTTGCGACCGTGAACTGGTCGATGCTTCCGCATATGACTGAGTTATGGCGAAAAATCCTTGAAGAGATCCTTCCTCTTCTTTCCGACAAGCCCAAAAAACCGATCTTCTTTGTGGATATCGCGGATCCTGAAAAACGCGAAGAAAATGAGATTCAAGAAGCATTGGGATTGCTCAAGGAATTTCGTTCCAAATTCAAAGTGATTTTGGGACTCAACAAAAAAGAAGCGTATGATGTCGGCGCCGTTTTGGATTTGTTCGATGATCCTTCGCTCGAGCACATGCAAGTTTCTCTCGAAGATTTGGCACAAGCTTATAACGACTGGCTTCAAATCGATGCGATTGTGATTCATCCCGTTGATCGCAGTTGTACGGTTGTCGATGGCGTCTATTATGAGGAACATGGGCCCTATGTGAAAAAGCCAAAGCTCACCACAGGGGCTGGAGATAATTTCAATGCGGGTTACGTTCTCGGCCATTTGTTGGGATTAACGCCTGATGAGTGCCTCTTGACGGGAATGGGAACTTCGGGGTTCTATGTCAGAAATGCTCACAGTCCTTCCTTCCCAGAACTCATCCAATTTTTGGATGAATGGGGTCATGACTTGGTATAAAAAAAAGCGACTCGAAGTCGCTTTTACTTTTTTTCAACGATGGTCGAACGATTGCCGCCAGCTTCCTTGGATTGATACAGGGCTTCGTCCGCATCGGAGACATAATCATCGATATGGTTGTAATTGTAGGAATGGCACAATAGAACACCTGCACTCGCAGTTAGTTTGACAGGACGAGATAACGTGGTGGAATAAGTTTCTTCGCATGCAAGCAGAATCTCCTGAACGTCTTTCTCAATCTCTTCGGCGCTGTCTCGCATCAGCAGTAACAAGAATTCTTCTCCGCCCCAACGTACCGCAAAATCGTCCGCTTTTGTTTTGGCTTGCAACAACGAAGAGAACAAGACGAGCATTTCGTCTCCGACCACATGACCGTAGGTATCGTTAATCGATTTAAATGCATCGAGATCAAACAAAATGATGCCACATACTTGTTGGTTCAATTTGACTTGTTCGGCTTGAGAATAAAAATGACGCCGATTAAAGAGTCCCGTGAGAGGATCTGTAATTGACAAGATGCGTAATTTTTTCGTACTTTCTTCCAGTTCAAGAGATTTAAGCGTGAGTGTCGCATAATTGTGATAGAAGAAATAAGATAGGATGGAAGCGCAAACAACAACCAGAGAAGCATTGATGATATTGGCAGCCAAGATATCGGGATTCGTCTGATATTTAAATTGGCCCATGATAAAGATTAAGTGCGAAAAACCTGCACCAAAGACACCATGC
>JAQVKB010000247.1 GCA_028694875.1 Candidatus Izemoplasmatales bacterium | reverse complement strand
AAGGCCACGAAATCGCTTATGCGAGAGGTCGCGTGGTGATGATTGCGGCGGCGTATCACTTAATTTCCATCGATACGCCATATACGGATGTATTGGATGACATTGGTTTTGAAACGGAGTTGGAAATTGCCAAGTCGTATGGCATGAAAGCCAAATCCGCAATTCATCCAAGACATGTGGAAGGCATCAATCGGACGTTTTCACCTTCCGTCGAAGAAATTCGATTTGCGGAGCATGTGATGGAAGCATTGAAAGCCGGGAAGTCCGGAAGCTTTCGTGTGGACGGAAGAATGGTGGATCGACCGATTGTGGACCGTGCCAAACAAACCCTCGAAAGAGCCAAACAGTATGGGCTGGTGAAATCATCTTGAAGAACTTGGTAGACAGAGAGATTTCAAAGGACCTTCGTCCCTACGGCGAACAGTCCCTACAAAAATCGAATCATCTTTCCAAAAAACAAACCTCGACACAAGTCGAATTCTTTTCTTCGTACAAGGAAGCATTCGACTTTTTTTCGTTGAAAGATGGCATCACGGTATCTTTTCATCACCATCTTCGCAGTGGCGATGGTGTCATCAATGACGTGTGCCAAGAAATCCGTTCAAGAGATTTTCAACATGTCTCCTTGATGCCCTCCTCGATCTTTCCTACGTATCAAGGCATTGCCCAACTCATTCGCGAACATCGCGTGAACAACATCATCACCAGTTATTGTAACGGTGAAGTTTCCAAACTCGTCCAACAAGGACTTTTGCAAGGCGATTTTGTCATGCAAACCCATGGAGGACGCGCTCGTTCGATCATGACCGGGGAACGAAAGATTGATGTCGCCTTTTTGGCTTGTCCCACCGTTGACAAATCCGGAAATGGTTCTGGAATGGAAGGGAAAAGTGCCTGTGGCGTCTTGGGTTATGCGATTTCTGATTTGGAATATGCCAAGAAAGTCATTCTTGTGACCGATCATTTGGTTGAATCGTTGGACCAACACCAACTCGATGGAAAATACGTTGATGGCGTGATTGTCGTCGATTCGATTGGTGATCCTCAAGGAATCGTCTCCGGGACAACCCGAATTACTCGCGATTCGATTGGACTCAAAATTGCCAAAGATACCACCAAATTACTCGATGCGCTCGGGTTGATTGAGGATGGTTTTTCCATGCAAACTGGTGCGGGTGGCACTTCGCTAGCCGTGGCGGCTTATGTCAAGGAATTGATGAAACAAAAACAAATACGGGCAAGATTCTGTAGTGGGGGCATCACCTCCTACTTTGTGGAAATGCTGGAAGAAGGATTGGTCGACAAACTTTTGGATGTGCAATGTTTTGATTTGGAGGCAGTGCGTTCCTCGAAAGAAAACAAGAATCACATAGCCATCAGTGCCAGTGTCTATGGCAATCCTGATGAAGCTAATCCTGTGAGTGAACAATTGGATTTTGTCATCCTTGGCGCGACCGAAATCGATTTGAATTTTAACGTCAATGTCACGACCGATTCTTTCGGTGCGATCATTGGAGGCTCTGGCGGTCATAGCGATATCGCACGCGGTGCGTTCGTCACCGTCGTCGTTTCCTCGCTTGTCAAAAGTCGACTACCGATTCTACGCGAATCCATACGAACGATCACTACCCCTGGGTGCGATATCGATTTGTTTGTGACCGAACGAGGAGTCGCGGTGAATCCACTTCGGACGGATTTGATTCAAAAACTAGATCAAGCTGGAATCGCTCATTGGACGATGCCAGAACTTCTCCAAATTGCGCATGAAATGACCGGCGTTCCACGTGCATTGTCTTTTTCGAACCAAGTGATAGGATATGTCGAATACCGAGACGGAAGCGTGATCGATATGCTGTATCAAGAAGGTTTTGAATGAATCGGGTCTTGATAGACCGAGAACAACGGGCGAATGAAATCGCCCGTCTTTTGAATCAACATGACGTCGTACTTTCCATACATGCGAACATCCCAGGGATGGACAAAAATATCTTTCCGAGTACGTGGTTGGTAAAAACATTATCTTCCATGGAACCTTGGTCCAACTGGAAATCGTTTTGGTATGATTCGGAAGATGGGGCCTATGTACTGATCCTTCCAGAAGGAATCGATCCGATGACACTGAAGCAACAAACCGTATCCTTGGAAAAAACACATCCTTTGGGGAGATTCATCGATTTGGATGTGCATACACCAAAAGAAATTCTGCATCGAAATTGGCCACGTCCTTGTATCGTTTGCGGGAAAGACGCGCTTTCGTGTCGGAGAAATCAACGCCATACGGTGGAAGAAGTCCTCGAGATTATTCAATCCTCTGTTTTGGATGAAATCGTCCCACTTTGGCATGATGGAGTCCGTTTGGCGATGGACAAGGAATTATCGCTAGATCCCAAATTTGGTCTCGTGACGCCTTTGTCACAAGGTTCTCATTTGGATATGAACGCGGACTTGATGAAACAAGCCCAAAAAGTGATTCTTCCGTTTTTCTCCGAGGCTTTTCGCTTTGGCGCCGTGCAAAAAAAGATCGAAGACGGTGTTATGTCGCTTCGACAAAGGGGAATCAACACGGAAAACAACATGTTTCAAGCCACCCAAGGCGTGAATTGTTATAAAGGATTAATCTTCGATCTTGGATTCTTTTCGTATGCCGTTGGGTTTGCCTTTGCCCATGCCATGTCCTATGAGAATGTTCGCCATTTGTTAACTAAGATGATGATGGTTCCTGAAA
>JAQVKB010000246.1 GCA_028694875.1 Candidatus Izemoplasmatales bacterium | reverse complement strand
GAGAGATCGTGCCGCATAGCGGCGTATCCATGATTTCAATCGTGAGTTGAAGTTGGGAGCGCGCGGCACGCGACGCGGCGTACTTCAACCCTTCCACGAAGCGTTCGATGGTGCCTTCATCGCTTTGTTCATAGTATACATCATATCCCGCGAGTTGAATATTCTCAATCCCAAGATCTTTCGCGAAGGTAATCGCTTTGTCCATCATCTCGTAGGCGGTTTGCCGAACAAGGGCATCATGAGAACCAAACGGAAAGCGTCGATGACCCGAAAGACACATCGACTTGATCGGCAAGCCGATGTGATGCATCGCTTGTCTCAACTGTTCTCGCTCTTCTTTTGTCCAGTCAAGACGAGAAAGACGGTCGTCGCTTTCATCGATACTAATCTCGAGGAAATCAAATCCGGCCGTCTTCGCAATCCATAGTTTGTCTTCCCACGAAAACGCGTTCGGAATCGCTTTCTCATAAATGCCGATCGGGTTTTCGCGCAGACTCACTTTGCGCCCCAAATACGGCGAATTTCAGTTTGGAAGGCTTGGGCTTCTGCGGCAGGGTTGGCCGCATTGCGAATGCTTCTTCCACCAATGACACAATGAATTGGATAATCTTTGAACAGATGCAAATCTTCTTTGTTGAGGCCACCCGTAATGGTGACTTTGAAGCCCATCTCACAAAGCTTTCCAATCTTTTCAAAATCAGGGGTATCCCATGTTTTTCCCGCGAGTTCGGCATCGCGGCTGCGATGGTACACGAGTTGATCAATGCCAGCTGCCAACCAAGAAGCGGCTTGTTCGTAAGTCCAATCACCATAGAGTTCGATTTGGACGTCGCGGACGGGCGTCATCTTCTCTCCGACTTTTTTCATCGCAATCATCGTGTTGATATCCGCCGCGCAAATCGCGGTCATGATGTCCGCACCGGCTCCGAAGCAAAGCTCCGCTAAGGTTTTTCCGGCATCGGCACCTTTGATGTCATCCAACAAGATCTTGTCGGGATACATGGCACGTAATGTCTTGGTCGCGTGAAGTCCTTCCGCGACATGAAGGATGGTTCCTACTTCGACGATGTCGATCAGGTGTCCGTATTGTTCAATGCTCGCAATCGCGTCTTCCAACGACGTATTGTCGAGCGCGACTTGCAGTAAAGGAATGCTCATTCTTGACCTCCGGTTCAATATTTTGGCAACCTCAAAAAAGTTTGACGTTGGCCAAAGAAGGATGAAGTTATTTTGTAATTACAAATTCAGTGCCAAAGAGACCTTTTCTTTGATTTCTTTGACCGAAAGCAAATTCACGAGACCCACGATTTTGCATGTCGCAGGGACATTCGTAAACTCACCCACAAGCTGCGCAGGAACAATCACGAGATCATACATCTTTGCGCTGCCTTTGGCGGCGCCAACCGAAGTATGGTCGACATGGAATTCGAGATTGAGTTCGCGCAAAACTTGTTCGATGCGCATTTTAATGATTTGGGAACTTCCCATGCCATTACCACACGCGGCTAAGACTTTTAACATAAAACTACCTCCTAAAGTAGTGATTTAAAGGGCAAATCGTCTTCGTTCTGGAAGGCATCCTCAAATCCACGCGGATGGTGGTATTGGATGACGTTGCGATCGGTAGGATAAACGAATTTGCCTCCCACTTCCCATATAAAGGGTACAAACTTGTATTGGAGGCGGCGACGTCTCATGTCCCAGAGTACCAAGATTTCATTGGTATCAGCCATGAAGTTCGTCCAGATGTCATGATGGATCGGAATGACGACATCGGTGTTGAGCGATTCGGCCATCCGAAGGATGTCGACGGCGTTCATCTTGTCGGTCATGCCACGGGGGTTTTCTCCGAAGGAGCCGAGGGCGACATCGATCTTGTGATCGTTGCCGTGCTTGGCGTAGTAATTCGAGTAATGAGAGTCCCCACTATGATAGATGTTTCCACCGGTCGTCTTGAAAAGATAGTTGACGGCAAGCAGATCCATATCTTGAACCATTTTGTTTTTTAAGGTGACGCCTTTGGGGGCCGTCACAAGTTCGGTACGGTCAAACGATTCCAAGACGACAATTTCGACGTCTTTGACTTTGACGGTATCGCCAGGTTTGACGGTAATCAAACGATCTTCCGGAACACCCCATTCACGCCATAAAGCGGTGCAGTGTTCAGGTCCGATAAATGGAACGCCAGGGCAGTTTTGAACCACGGCCGCGGCGACGTTTTCATCGATGTGGTCGCTATGGTCATGGGTTGACATGACAGCGTCGACTTGCTTGATTGCAAACGGATCCAACACGACGGGAACGGCACGAAGATTCGGTTGGAGGATTCTCGCGCCAACGGCACGCGCGTGTTGATGATGGTCGGCCATAAATCCGTTCTTATGGGTTTTCTTGCCGGTTTTCACCCACAAATCCAAAAGGATGTTGGTGTTGCTTTCGGTTTTGAGCCACATGCCAGTGCATCCAAGCCACCAAAGGGCCACGGTGCCAGGTTTGACGACTTCGCTTTCAATTTCTTCATTCAACCAAGTTCCCCATTCTGGGAACGTTCCGAGAATCCAAGATTCTCTGGTAATGGTATCGACTTTACTCATGGTTCATTCTCCTATTGAAACAGATTTTTCACGACAGAAGGATCTTTCGTCGTCAAAAGAGTTTGTACTTTGTCGTCGTCGCCTAAGACGTCGACGAGGGCTTGCATCATTTTGAGATGGGTATCGGAAGAGGTGCAGGAAA
>JAQVKB010000245.1 GCA_028694875.1 Candidatus Izemoplasmatales bacterium | reverse complement strand
CCTGGCAAAGAAGCTATTCGCGCCGTAGTCAAGGCTAAATGCGAAGTGTTCGGTTGTATCGGCAAAGCCAAATAAGTTATAATAAATCCTTGGCCAGTCCAAGGATTTTAATTTAAAAAATTAAAAAGGAGCCCATAGTGAGTCAAGATTTGCTTTTGCAACTCATCAAACGCTTTGACACGATTACGATTTTTGGGCATGTGTTTCCCGACGGCGACTGTTATGGAAGCCAGATTGGTTTGAAAGAAGCAATTAAGGCGACATATCCACACAAGGCGGTATACGCACTTGGGTCTGGTTTTGAAAACTTCCATGATCTGATTGCTCCGATGGATCGAGTCGACGATGAAATCATCGTTCAGTCATTAGCACTCGTAGTTGATGTCGCTGACGCTCCCCGTATTGAAGACCAACGGTATCAAACCGCACAAGTTGTTTTTAAGATTGATCATCATATTCCGCTTTACCAGTTTGGAAATCATCAATGGGTTGACACCACGATGATTGCCGTCGCCGAAATGATCACTTCGTTTGTCATCAACCATCGTATGCAATTATCTACCAAAGGCGCGATGGCGTTGGCACTCGGTTTGATTACCGATTCAGGTCGGTTCCTTTACGGTCAAGTCACGAGCCATACATTTGATTGTATGAGCCAACTTGTAAAAATGGGTGCCGATTTACACCTTATTTACGATCGACTCTACGAAAAATCTTTCAAGTCAATGTCATTTGAAAGTTATGTCTACCAAAACTATAAGACGACGCTTAATGGACTGATTTACTGCGTTTTCTCTAAAGAACAATTACAAATATTGGATATAGATGCGGTAAGTGCCGCCAGCCGTGTGAACTTGCTATCAAACATTCGCAACTATCCGGTATGGGCATTCTTTACCGAAGATGACCAATACGTTCGCTGTGAATTCCGCAGTTCGGGACCCGACGTTCAAACAATCGCCTATAATTATGGCGGTGGCGGGCATCTTCAAGCAAGTGGCTGTCACGTTAAACAAATTGAACAAATCAACCAAATCATCGCCGCGATCGATGCGATGCTAGAGAGGGAGTCACACACATGAGTTGGGAAATCGAACTGCAAGAAGCATTAATCGCCGGTCGGTTAGCCGCCAAAGCGATTATGGAAATTTACCATCAACCGTTTGAGGTCGAAATCAAAGATGATTTATCACCCGTGACTATTGCCGATCAATCCGCGGATGAAATCATTCGCAAGTACTTAAAATCGGTGTTTCCTGATCACGCTTTTTTGACCGAGGAATCAAGCGATGATCGGTCGCGGTTGAATAACGACTATGTTTGGATTATCGATCCCGTCGACGGAACCAAGGATTTTGTTGCCAAAAACGACGAATTTACCACCAATATTGCATTGTGCTATAAACATCAAATCGTCGTTGGTGTCGTGCTAGCTCCCGCACTTAATGAAATCTATTATGCATCACGAGGCCATGGAAGTTTCATGGAAACTCCAAATGGAGTGCGACGCATCAGGGTCAATGACAAGCTCAATGATTTAACAGTCTTGCTATCGCGCTTTCATGTTCGTAAAGAAGAATGGGATGCCATTAATAAACATGCCGATAAAATAAGACATACAGCCACGGTCGGTAGTTGCCTGAAAGCATGTCAAATCGCCATGGGAAAAGCCGAAATCACATACCGGCTTTCCGATGGGTCAAAAGAATGGGATACGGCCGCGTGTCAACTCGTGGTTGAGGAAGCCGGTGGTCTTTTAGTTACGCCACAAGGCCGACCGTTAACATACAATCGTAGCGATGTTCGTAATCGCGAAGGTTACATCATCGCCAATCGCAAAGAAAATATCTTATTGTAAGGAGTACATTTTGTTTCATAATCGATTACCTAAAATTTTACTATTAGCCGCCACATTCGTGTTGGCAAGCTGCGATTCAAGCCTATTCATTTCCTCATCTTCTGATGACACTTCAAGCGCGACCTCGTCACTAACGAGCACTAGTTCGAGCTTAAGCGATACTTCGAGCGTATCAGCTTCATCAAGCGCCGATAGTTCGAGCAGCGCCTCAACAACTTCCTCGTCGCCTTCAACCGAATCGTCGACCTCAAGTTCCTCGAGCGCTTCATCCTCACAGTGGCCCGATGATCCGATTAATGATGTAACGGTACTTGATTTTTATAATTTCAACGATTTTCATGGTGCGGTCGAGTATGCCCCGGACGCAACAGTGGCCGAACCCGGCATTAACCGGCTCGCCAGTTATATCAAAACAAAGCGTAGTTTAAATTCCGATGGCTTCGTTCTCACTTCAAGTGGCGACATGTGGCAAGGATCGGCTGACAGCAACATCACGCGTGGTCGTTTAGTCACCGATGCCATGAATTTGATGGGATTTGACGCGATGGCGATCGGAAACCACGAATTCGACTGGGGCACAGATGTCATCAGAAGTAACGCTACATTAGCGAACTATCCATTTTTAGGAACTAACATCATCCAAAAGTCGACCGGACAACGCGCCGATTTCGCCCAAAGTCATACGATGATTGAACGCGCCGGCGTCCGCATTGGCATCATTGGAACGATCGGACCGGGTCTCGAAGGTTCGATTTTAACATCTGTCGTCGCTGATTATTCATTTAATTCAATTGATTCGTATGTGGCGGCGGCTGCCAGTGAATTGGAGCAACAAGGCGCCCATATTACGATTTTGCTTAATCATGACGGTGACGTCAGTTATGCT
>JAQVKB010000244.1 GCA_028694875.1 Candidatus Izemoplasmatales bacterium | reverse complement strand
CTTCAGGACGAAGCGTCAAATTTAGATCGCCACGATCGGCAAAATCGTACGTTTCTTTTTTGACGATGTCGGTAGAATCTCCAACGCCACGATGAAAAAGCTCGCTCGCTTCGAAAAGCGGCGTGCGGATTTCACGAAAGTGGAATAATTTCGATACTTGGGCAATGACATTTTCCAGTTCTTGCCACTTCTCAGATTCTCCTGGAAGAATATCATAAGTACCTTTGATTTTTGCGATCATGTTTGTTCTCCTTTATGAAAAAGTCGTCCTCTTGGGAAAGGACGACATCCTACTGCGAGGCAGGGTAATTACTCGAAATACTTGTCGCTGACTTTTTCGACAACATAGTCGACCAAGTCCTTGACGTCTTTCATTTCCGTCGCGGCGTCATCAGAGATCGTCACGAGGAATTCGCTTTCGATTTGGTTGAACAATTCGAGCGCATCCAAGCTGTCCGCGCCAAAATCATCCGCCAGTCCAGCATCCATCACGACTTTTTCGGGTTTGACACCGAGTTCTTCGACGATGATTTCCTTGATCTTGTCAAATACGACTTGTTTCTTATCCATCAGAATCCTCCAAAAATAGTCTGTTTTGTTCTCACAAAACACATTATATTATTTTTACGTGCTGAAATCAAGCAGAAGCGATAAAACTATTTCTCCAAAAGGATGGTCACAGGGCCATCGTTCAGCAGCGTAATTTTCATATCGGCGCCGAAAATCCCTGTTGGAATCTCTTGGCCGAGATACTTCTGCAAAGCGAGATTGTATTGATGGTACAATTCTTCGGCTCTTTGGGGTTCCATGGCACTTGTAAACGAAGGACGATTGCCATCGGAGGCATCACCATAAAGCGTGAATTGGCTCACCGAGAGAATCTCTCCTTCGATGTCTTTGACCGAGAGGTTCATTTTGCCACCTAAATCTTCAAAAATGCGCAAAGATACGGTTTTACGTGCCATCCATTCGACTTTGGATTCGTTGTCATCACGGGTGAAACCAACCAACACTAGAAGGCCTTGTCCGATGGCGCCTTGAACGTTGCCATCAATGACGACAGAGGCGTGTTTAACACGCTGTACGAGAACGCGCATCTTAACAAACCCGCTCGATTGAATAGATACCGCGAATCTTTTGCAAGTTCGCAATCACATTATCGAGCTCGAGAACATTGCCAATTTCTACTTTCAAGCGGATAATGCCTTCTTTGACACGATTGGTTTGTGCGGAAACTTGATTGACACGCGCTTTCGAAGAAGTTGCCGTGTTGATGATTTCCGCGAGAATATTGTCGCGATTCATGACGATAATCTTGAGGTTGGTTTCATATTTCCGGGTGATGTTTTCACCCCAGAAAACATCAATCAAACGTTCGCGTTCGAAACTCTCGACATTTTTACATACATCGCGATGAACGACAATCCCTGCGTTTTTGGTCACATAACCCACGATGTCATCGCCCAATACGGGGTTGCAGCAATTCGCGAGTTTGACCGAGGGATTGGTCAATCCTTCGACGATGATGTTGACATCGCTATGCAAAGTACGAAGTTTTTGTTGCTTCGTGACCTCGCCCGGTTTGTTGATTTTCTCGATGAGTTCTTCTTCGGTGAGTGTTTCTTTGCCGGTAATCAGATTAATGGCACCAATCGGAGAGATGATGTTTTTGCCAATCTCGTAATAGAAATCTTCAATCGATTTGACGCCTTTGGTTTCAAACAAATCTTTGCAAAGTTTATCGGTCAATGTAATTTGCATACGGCGTGAAGCGACTTCGCGTTCGAACTCATCTTGACCTTTTTCAATCAGAAAATCACGACGTTGTTTGTTGAGGAAGTTCTTGATTTTGCTACGGGCATTGGATGTCTTCGCAATCTTCAACCAGTTTTCGTTGGGCCCTACGGCATTTTGGCTGGTTTTGATTTCAACGACATCGCCGGTTTTTAAGGTATAGTCTAGGGGTTGGATCTTCCCATTGACAATCGCGCCAACGGTTTTTTCTCCAACCTTGGTATGAATGCGGAAAGCGAAGTCCAAAGGCGTCGCTCCCGCCGTCAGATCGATGATATCGCCGTTCGGAGTGAAGACATAGACATTCGCATTCAAAATGTCATCGGTAAAGATCGATAAGATTTCTTCTTCGGATTCGTTTTCTTCGGTGAATCGAATCAATTCCGAATACCAACGCAATTTCGAAGAAACAATATCTTCGATGTTTTTGCGGTTTTGTGGGGTCGACTGGGTTTCTTTGTAAGCCCAGTGCGCGGCCACACCTTTTTCCGCGATTTCATCCATTTCTTTGGTTCGAATTTGGATCTCATAGATTTTCCCCCTCGATACCACCGTGGTATGGAGGGATTGATACATGTTCGGTTTGGGCATCGCAATATAATCTTTGAACCGACCAGGAAGTGGAACAAAGCGTGAATGGATGATCCCAATCGCGCGGTAACAATCGCTGATCGTATCAACAATCACGCGCAGCGCGAGCAAGTCATTGATTTCCTCGAAATCGAGATGCTTGATGCGCATTTTGCGATATACGGAATGAATGTTTTTGATCCGACCACTCACTTGGAAATGGAAGTTTTCTTTGGCTAAAAGCTCTTCCACATCGTTGCGCATCGCTTGAACATCCGCTTCGCGGTTGCCTTTTTTGTCATTGATCATTTTGGCGATTTCTAGATATTCATTGGGATACAAATACTTGAAGGCCAAGTCTTCGAGTTCCGCCTTCAAACGGT
>JAQVKB010000243.1 GCA_028694875.1 Candidatus Izemoplasmatales bacterium | reverse complement strand
AATATCTAGTTTACTAGAGTGCCCCATAAAAGTCAAGCATTATTTCTTTTCAAAGAATGGAAGAAATCGAAAAGAAATGCGCGGATTTCTCCGCGCATCCAAGTCTTATAACGCAACCACTGCAAGTCCGAATCCTTGGTCTCCCAAATGGACACTAAAAACAGGGGATACGGCATGCGTCGTAGAGATGATGACCTTCGGAAAACGAGCCTTCGTTTCGGCGACCATCTTCTCGACCCATTCGGGACGATTCATCTCAATAAAGTCGACATAAACGACTTCATACTTCTCGGCATAGGCTTGAACCGTGTTCATAAAATATTCAAAGCAAGCGTTGTTCGTACGCTCTTTGCGCGTGAGTTCCAACTTTCCATCAATCATTTCAATGATGGGCTTGATGCGAAGAACTGTACCGAGCAACGCTGATACTTTGTTCAAGCGTCCTCCCCGGAACAAATGCATCAAATCTTGGAGTGTGAACATCACAGCTGCATTTTCGTAAATCTTTTGCGTCATCGCGATGATGTCATCAAAAGCGGCTTCTTTTTCAATCATGTTCATGATGATTGGAATCCCAAGCGCGACACCAAACGAAGCCACTCGGGAAGCATGTACACTTATCTCTAGTGGAAAATCCACCATCGATTTCGCGATTAACGCGGATTGATATGTACCACTGATTTTTTCAGAGAGCGTGATCACAAGAACTTGCTCGTATCCTTCTTCATAAAAAGCTTTGTATCGATCGAAAAACTCTCCGGGAGCTGGTTGGGATGTGGTCATCTTTTTCGAGGTATGGAGTTTGTCAGACATTTCCGCCAAACTGATTTCAAATTCCGTATAATCATGCCCATCCAGCGTCACAGACAACGGGGCTGCTTTCACATAAGGTTTTTTCAGAATTTCTTCTCTTGTTAAGGTTGTACTATCGAGCAATAATCCAATTTTCGCCATGAGGAAACCTCTCTTCTCATCATTACTCTATCACACATAATACTTTATCAAAATGAAACCCAAAAATCAAGTTTCGAGTGATGTTTTTTTTGTGATGAAACCAAAAAGGCAGACATTGAGAATGTCTGCCTTCAGAAGAGATCGATTTTGTTTATCGCTTTCCGGCATCGTATGGTTCTCCCGCCGCTTTGGGTGCCGCGCTGTTTTTGGAAACAAACGCCAGCACAACGAGCGTTGCGATATACGGAATCATGCGATAAAAATCACTCGATAGATTCATCGTACGAAGGAACGGGATGACGAAATACGAGTTGGCGATGACGCGCATCGACGCGAAGAACAAGGCCGCAAGAACGATTTTTCCAGGCTTCCAGTTACCGAAAATGAGCACGGCGAGAGCCAAAAATCCGAAACCAGCCACATCCGCATTAAACTCATTCGCAAAGCTCAACACGAAGATGACACCACCCATACCCGCGAGTCCACCGGAAACCATCACACCTGCGTATCGAATCTTGTAGATGTTGATACCGAGGGAATCCGCCGCTTGTGGATTTTCACCACAACTACGAAGTCTCAATCCTTGTTTGGTGCGATAGAGAATGAAGACCGCAATCAAGAAGATGGCCACACCAACATAAGTGGACAAATACGCATTGTGGAAGAAAATATCGCCAATAAATGGAATTTGCGATAACAAAGGAACATCGCTGATGCGATAACTTCCTTCAATGGTGACTTGTTGAACACCATAATACGTTCTCCATGCAAAGATGGCAAACGCTGGTGCCAACATGTTGAGGGCTGTCGCAGAGATGATTTGGTTGGCTTTCATGTTGATGGCCGCAAACGCATGGAGCAATGAGAACAAAACGCCAACAACCGTTCCTGTTAACAAACCGATTAACGCGATGGTTTGATATCCTAAGGATGTTTTTTCGAGGAAGAAAATAACGACGACACCGATGAATCCACCCATGAGCATGATACCTTCTAAGGCGATGTTGACAACACCAGATCGTTCGCTAAACAATGCACCAAGAGCTACCAATGCGAGAGGGACTGCAGACGCAATCACGAGCGGGAGAAGATAATAAAGAATCTCAAGAAAACTCATTCTGCGTCACCCCCTTTCAAGGGTTCCTTGGGCTTTTTCATCACTTTCTTGAGAATCTTACTCAAGAATTTTTGAAGAATCAGCGAAAGAGCACTGACGTAAATGATGACTGCAATGATAATATCAATGATTTCAGGTTTGAAGTCCAATAGTTGTAAGTAATATCCGCCTTGGTTGAGAGAGCCAAAGAATAACCCGGCGATTAATACTCCAAACGGGGCATTCAGGCCCAACAAACTGATCGCAATTCCGGTGAACCCTTCTGCCATCAACACATTGGTTGGTTTTAAATTCTTTCCAACGACCAAGAATAACATGCCGCCGGCGATTCCTGCCACCGCTCCCGCAATCATCATCGAAATGACGATATTCCGTTTGGCGTTGATGCCAGCGTATCGGCTCGCTTCGCGGTTAAAACCAACTGCTTTGAGTTCATAACCAAAGGTCGTTTTATTCAAAATGATATAAAGCAATACGACCAAGACAATGGCAACGACAATGCCCGCATCAATGCTGGATCCTGGAAATAGGAAATCCAGATTGAGCGTCGGGTTCGCAGCTGATGTTTTGATGTCCATAGCACGCGCATAAGTTTGATTGTAAATGTATTTCTTGATTAAAATCGTATTTAAGTACATTGCAATGTAGTTAAGCATAATCGATGAAGATCGGAAGAGC
>JAQVKB010000242.1 GCA_028694875.1 Candidatus Izemoplasmatales bacterium | reverse complement strand
TCGCGATTCGATGACCCGCAAAATGACCGATGAAATGTGGGATGCGGTGTTGAACGTGAACCTCAAGGGTCTCTTCAACCTCGTTCGCTACATTGGACCACAAATGGAAGCCAACGGTGGCGGTTCCATTATCAACATTTCATCCGTTGTTGGTGTCTTTGGAAACATCGGTCAAGCCAACTATGCCGCTTCCAAAGCCGGTGTGATTGGCCTTACGATGACATGGGCAAAAGAGTTTGCGCGCAAAGGTGTCCCAGTTCGCGTGAATGCGATTGCGCCTGGATATGTGATGACCGATATTCTCAAGACTGTCCCTCAAGACTTGTTGGATCAATTCGCCCAAATGACGATGATCAAACGTCTCGGTCAACCCGAAGAAATCGCATCGGTCGCTGTATTCCTTGCGAGCGATGAGTCCTCCTATATTACGGGAGAAACCCTCAACGTCAACGGCGGAATGAGACTGTAATACATTTGATTTGGAAAGCGAAGTGAAACCATGAAAAAACCTGTCGTTGGTATCGTCGGAACGGGAATCTATTTGCCCGAGGGACGAATGACCGCCAAAGAAATTAGCGTGGCCACACGTGGCGTATGGTCCGAAGAAGCTGTGATCGAGAAACTTGGGATTGTCGAAAAAACGATTCCAGGAGAAAACGATGGCACTCAAGAAATGGGTGCGCTCGCAGCCCTCGACTGCATCAAAAACACCGGTGTTGACCCCGAAACCATTGATGTGGTCATCAGCGTAGGTGAAGAATGGAAAGAATATCCGCTCACCACATCTGCACTCTATGTGATGGATCGTATTGGCGCCACCAAGGCGTGGGGCATCGACGTTCAAAATCGATGCTGCACGACGGTTTCGGCGCTCAAAATGGCCAAAGACATGTTGGTTGCCGATGACGAAATCCACCAGATTATGGTGGTTGGCGGTTATCGCAACGGAGACTTTGTCGACTTTACCGACAAGAATATGTCGATGATGTATAACTTAGGCGCAGGCGGCGGTGCGATTCTGCTTCGAAAAAATCATGACCGAAACTTGTTGTTAGGATCCCATGTCATTGGTGATGGGTCCCTTTCTCGCACGGCTGGGGTCGAAATCGGCGGTACTGCATGCCCGATTACACCAGAAAACCTTGAAGAATCGAAGAAGTCTTTGCGCTTGATGGATCCTGTCAAGATGAAAGATCGTTTGAATGAAGTATCGATGCCAAACTGGTATAAGTGCATTGATGAGAGCCTACGAAAATCGGAACTACAACGCAAAGATCTCGGATTTCTCGCGATTCTTCACATCAAACGCAGTGGACATGATTCGATGGTTCAAGAACTTGGCTTGAGACCTGATCAAACCATCTATCTCGAACAATACGGACATATCGGTCAAATCGACCAAATCCTGTCCCTTCATCTCGGTGTGGAACAAGGAAAAATCCAAGATGGCACGGTTGTGTGCATGCTCGCCGCTGGCATTGGTTATGTATGGGCCGCGAACATCGTGAAATGGGGGCCTGCGGATGCTGTTTGATACCAAGCCTTTTTGGCAACAACTAAGTATCTTTGTTGCGGGAGCTATCATCCTTTACTTTTTGCTGGATGTGTTCGTCTTCCGAAAATTACCCAAACGTAGCGCCAAGCGCAATGTCACAACCAATGTACTTTTGGTACTCTCATTGCTATTTCTGTTTTATGAACTCATCCATACGATTGGCCTTTCCTTGTTTTTGAATGTGATGGTCAATAGCGTGATCAACATTTGTGTCCTCGTCTTAGCAACCACGGGCATTGTCTTGATTTTTAAGACGTCTTATACGACGAACTTCGCACAAGGTATGATGGCGACATTCGGTGCCTATGCGGCTGCGACGATGATCAAAGCGTGGGCCGCCACTTCATCAACGGTTTCTCAACCGACGATGGTCATCATCGGTTTCCTCGTCGGAGCGTCCGTCAGTTTTATCTTAGGCGTTCTCATCGATACGATGATCATTCGCAAAGCGAAGTATGTGACGAGCGTTGGAAAACAGATGATTACGATGGGACTCGTGTTGGTGTTTTCTGGCGCGATGCCGTTAATCTATGGCATTCTTCCGCTCGAAATCCCACGTATTACCTATGAATTTACGCATTTCACCTTATTAGGTGTGAGTTTGACGATTTCCAACCAAGCGCTGATTGCGCTCGTGACGACGATCGTATTGCTCGCGGCATTGTTTTCCGCACTGCGGTTCACCAAGTGGGGACTGGGTGTTCGTGCCACGGCTTCCAATGAAACGGTTGCCTCGATGATGGGTGTTAACACCCGAGTCATTACCGCGATGTCTTGGGCGCTTGCGGGCGCACTCGGTGGTGTCGCCGCCGTCTTCCTCGCACCTGGATCCGGTCAAGTCGTGATTTCGTTGATGGTACCTACCCAAGTCAATGGATTTATGGCCGCGATTCTCGGAAGTTTCAGCAGTTTTGCTGGTCCGATTGTCGCCGCAATTTTGATTCCAATTTTGCAGAACCTGTTTGTTTTTATCGTAGGTCTTTGGCAAAATGCGCTCGTCTATCTCTTCATTTTATTGATTGTCTTATTCAAACCGCTCGGCCTCTTCGGCAAGCGCATTGCGAAGAAGGTGTAAGCGTATGAATTGTAAAAAAGAGATATGCGCTCAGCGCAAAGCCAGATTCAAAGCGATTACGAATCATCCGTATTTCGGATTTGCACTCATCACGATGCTGATGTTACTCAT
>JAQVKB010000012.1 GCA_028694875.1 Candidatus Izemoplasmatales bacterium | reverse complement strand
AAAGAGCTGGCGTAGGGATCCTCGAGGGATCGCATCATCGAACGAATTTCTGGAACGACAGAAAGCGATTTGGCCAAATGAACCAAGTCTTTGGCGTTGGCGTTTCCAAATGAAAGACGACCAATAATCCGTTCTAAATCATACACTTCCTTGAGGTGCGTTTTCAATTCTTCGTGGATTAAGAAATGATCATTCATCGAGGCGACAAAGGCATGACGCAAAGCGATTTTAGTCACGTCAGTCAACGGACGCAAAATGGTTTGTTTTAAGTAACGAGACCCCATCGCGGTTTGGCAATCATCCATAAGCCATAGAAGGGTTCCTTTTTTACTTTGAGAACGATAAGTTTCGATCAATTCGAGGTTTCGAATCGAATGATGATCGATTTGCAAGTAGGATCTAGATTCGAATACGATGGCTTTTTGAAGATGCATTAATTCTCGCTTTTGCGTTTTTTCCAGATATCCAACCAATCTTCCAAACGCAGTAAGTAGATCTTTGTCATAAATATCACTGACCAAGGAACGATAACTGACTGGAATTGAGGTTTCATCCTGAGTTGACAGCGTGAGTTCATTCAATTCAAGATAATTTCGAAAAAGATGTTTCGGTGCGTGCGAGGATAAAACCACTTCTTTGGCATTCAGATTGGCAATTTCGGATTCCAATAATTCCTCTTGATGAGGAATGGATAATAACGAGACTTCACCCGTCGTTAAGTCACAATAGGCTAAAATCCATGAAGATTTGGTTTCTTCCAAAGCGACAATATAGTTGTTGGTTCTGGCATCGACAGATCCCTCTTCCATCAATGTGCCCGGTGTCATGATTTTGATCACTTCACGTCGTACAAGCCCTTTTGCCAATTGCGGGTCTTCGACTTGTTCAACAATCGCAATTTTGTATCCACGATCAATCAGCTTCTGGGCGTAAACTTGCGCTGCATGATGCGGAACACCGCACATGGGGACGCGTTCTGGTGCACCTGCATCTCGCCCCGTCAACACGATTTCCAGTTCTTTGGAAGCGACGAGAGCGTCAGTAAAGAACATTTCATAGAAGTCCCCCAAGCGAAAAAAGACTATAAAATCGGTATAGTCTTTTTTGATCTCGAGATATTGTTGCATCATCGGTGTGTATGCTTGTGGGTCGGGAATATTCAATTTCATCACCTGTTACGTTTAGCCCAATAAGAAACTTGGAAACCAAGCGGGGAAGTTACCAGTATTGACATAGTAGAGATAGATATACATTGCAAAACCAAGGATAGCCAACAAAATCACGAACAACGCGACGAGTCCAATTCGACGGGTCCGACGACGTTTTTTGTATCTTTTGATGATTTGTTGGATTTTTTCATCCAAAAGTTCTTTTTCTTGGGAGGTGATTTCTTCGGGAGCAACGGCTTGAACGACAGGAGCTGGCGTCGTCATGGCCGGTTCAGCTTTGGCGAAGGCAGGTTCCTCTTGCTTTTTGGATTTTTTCGGTGTAGGTTTTTCGACTTCTTTGGGTTCTTCTTGAATGGGTTGCTCTTCTTCTTTGATTGGCTCTTTTTTCAAGACAGTATGTTCTTCAACTGGAGGAGTTTCGATGACTTCTTCCTTCTGAATGGGCAAAGAAGGTTGTTGGAAGAGATCGTCTTCTTCTTTGGCAGCCTCCGGAATGGGTTGGACATCCTCTTCTGTTTCCACCACTGGAATGTCCTGATCGTTGGCTTCAAATGAAATCGTATCGATTTTCACGGAGTCTAAATCACTCACCAATGGGATTTGATAGGAGTAGGAATCCTTGGCGACCTCTTTATGATAGAGTTTCAGATCGTAAATCATATACTCGACCATATCGCTTTTCTTCAAATCAATCGATATATTGAAGCCTTTTTCCTTGGCGTAAATTTCGAGTTCCAGAACGCTTTTGTCATTCAGAAGTGTACTTTCTTCGGGGCTTAAGCGAAAACGGGCTGCGAGGATTTCAACGAGCTTCGACTTGTTGATACGACGTGGAACTTTGACACCGTACTTTTCTCCGAGTCCACGAAGGTCGCCTAATGTACAAGAATGGACCAATACGTCCTTTAAAATCTTGAGACTGACACCATCAAGATATCCAGTCGGCTCAAAAAGAATCGTTTCAAACAAACGAATAAATTCTTTGTAGTTGATCTTCTCAAAGTCGACGGTGTATTTAAATTTCAGTTTATCGAGTTCATCGAAGAAATGATTTTTGAGTTGAAATTGGTCTCGGTTCAAAAAGAGGAAATTAAAGAAGTTTTCCTTGTATTTGGCGGCATCGAAATCAAGGTGGTAGTCGTCAATTAATTTTTCCAGCAAATAGATGGAATAATCATTAAATCCTCGTAAACGATATTTCAACTCATCCGAGTATGTCGCATAAAGTTTATTTTGAAATACTTTAGGATAAATGGTCTCTCTCAGCAAAAAACGATGGACGTAATATGGGATGCGAATCTTGGATTGTTCGAGTAAAAGTATCACGTCTTCCGTTGGAATGACAGATAATGTCTTTGAGTACGCGAAATAGTCTTCATTGGTTTTGAATTTACTCATCGTCTCACCCTTTTCTTAAATCTATTTCTATACTACAACACAACGCGACCAATTTCAATAGATACACTCGAAAATTGCGCGATTTCCCTAAGTTTTTTTGAATCGGTTTTGAAGCCTGCAATGTCTCGAATCTTTGTGATTTTCTCGAGTTCAATAAAGAAATGCGCTCTCATAAGAACGCATTTCTGTTTATGGTAGTTGAATTTCCTCTTCGATAACAGCAGCAACTTCCTCGATAATCGATTGTATCTCCTCAAGAGATTGAAGATATTCCTGAACTCCGACTGTGTTCGAAAATTGAGATAGAGCGGATTCATAGGCGTTTCGGGCAGTTCGAATCTTCTCAGACTTTCCTTCGACTTCAGTCGACACAAGTTCTCTTTGAAGTCGTAAAATAGACTGGAACTGGACACGTGTCTGCTCATCATTTTCGAAGTGTTGTTTCCACAATTTTGATTGAAGAAAAGCAGGATGCTCTTGGACTTTGGCCAAAAAGAGGTCGATGCTATCCACAGATTTCACCTTCGAGAGACCATGTCTTCGCGACATTGATTTTGACGAAAACACGTTTTCCAATGTAAGACTCTCCATTTTTCACATGAACAAGTTTGTTGTGAGGAGTGTATCCGCTCCATGTGTTGGGGTCTGTTTTGGATGGACCCTCAATTAGGACTTCGACAGTTTCACCAAGAAAACGTTGATTTCCTTTTGCAAAACCTTCGTTCACGAGTTGATTAAGTGTGAGTAATCTACGTTTCTTTTCCGCCATCGATAGCGTGTCTGGATATTTCGCTGCGGGAGTACCCGCGCGAGGAGAAAAGATAAAGGTATAAGCCCCTTCAAAGCCACATTGTTCCACAAGATTCAGTGTATTTTCAAAATCTTCTTCGGTCTCACCAGGGAAACCCACGATGATGTCCGTCGTGATGGATACATCCGGAATGGCGTTTCTTATTTTTTGAACGAGGAGTCGATATTCCTCCTGGGTATATTTCCGGTTCATTCGTTCCAAAATGACATTGGATCCCGATTGCACGGGGAGATGGATATATGGCATGAGGTTCCCTTTTCGGGACAAGACCTCAATCAGCTTATCAGAGAAATCTTTCGGATGAGAGGTTGTAAATCGTACGCGGGGAATCGAGATATGTTGAATTGCTTCTAATAACTCGGCGAAACCATAACTGCCATCATCCAAATCCAATCCATAGGAATTGACATTTTGGCCAAGCAAAGTGACCTCTTGATAACCCTGGTTCGCGAGGTTGTGAATCTCTTCAAGGATGTGATGTGGTCTTCTTGAACGTTCTTTACCGCGTGTGTATGGCACGATGCAGTATGTACAAAACTCATCACACCCATACATAATATTGACCCATGCTTTGAATCGACTGTCTCTGGCGGTGGGGACATTTTCGACGATGTCACCTTCAACCGATAGCACTTCGACAACACGTCGTTTCTCCACCATCACCACATGGATAAACTCCAAAAGACGATGCAAATTATGCGTTCCAAAGATAATATCGACATGTCGATACGTCTTCAATAACCGTTCGACAACAACTTCTTCTTGAGACATGCATCCCCCAATGGCGAGGATGAAGTCCTTATTTTCGCGTCGACGCTTCTTGAATCTGCCAATTTCACCAAATACTTTGGCTTCGGCATGTTCGCGAATGGCGCAGGTGTTAATAATGACCAAATCCGCGATTTCTTCGTCCATCGTTTCGACGTATCCTACGGATTCCAACAAACCTTTGAGTTTTTCGGAATCTGCTTCGTTTCCTTGACAACCGTGGGTTTGAATGTAGTAATGTTTTCCATTTCCCATGCCTGCATAGATTGATTTCTCTTCGTAAGCGAAGGTTTGAGTTTCATTTCCTCGGCGCTTTCTTGCCTGTCCAAGGACTGGTTTTTGATATTGATCTTCCATCGAGGCCCCTCGCTATTCTACGATATGAACATGTTCAATCCGCTTGAGTTCCAAATCAAGAAACACCGCATTGAATTGGAGCGGACCTTCTAGTTCGGGTTTGGTCCGTTCTGGGACTCCAGTAATAAACTTACGGATGCCTTGTGCGATTTCGCCACCGATGATGGCGTATTTAGCCCCTGTCATGCCAACATCCGTAATGTACAGCGTTCCCTTAGGCAAAATCATCGCATCGGCCGTCGGAATGTGCGTGTGCGTTCCGATAACAGCGTTCACTCGTCCATCAAGATAATGGCCAAGAGCGGCCTTTTCGCTGGTGGCTTCCGCATGGAAGTCAACGAGGATATAATCGCTTTTGATATCGGATAAAAGATCATCCATTTTTGTAAATGGATTATCAACTTGGTCGTGCATAAAGACGCGTCCTAATAAGTTGATGACGGTGATGGTTTTGTCATTGACGCGAATTGTCGTATAGGGGTTCCCGGGAACTTTCCCTCCATAATTGGCAGGACGGACCACGTTTTCGTGTTCCAATACGGTGAGCGCGTCTCGTTGAGAATAGGCATGATTTCCGAGTGTAACAACACCGACGCCACTTTTCATCAAGTCTTTATAAATGGGTTCTGTGAGCCCATTACCATTGGCGATGTTTTCTCCATTAACAATGACCATATTAGGTCGATATTTGCGCCGAACTTCTTCAAAATAAGCATCAAATGCTTTTCTTCCTTGCGCCATATAGATGTCGCCAACAAATAAAATCCTCATGGGTTCCTCCGAAAAAGAATAGCCTTCCATCGGGAAGGCTATCCGTCAATTATTTTGCAATGTCTTGGGCACGAGTCTCCCGAATGACGGTGACTTTGATGGTACCAGGATAGGACAATTTCTCTTCAATCTGTTGCTTAATTTCTCGCGCAACGAGATGGGTTTTTTGGTCGTCAATTTCGTTCGGCTTGACGATGACACGGACTTCACGTCCCGCTTGAATCGCAAAGGCCGATTCCACTCCCTTGACTGAGGTGGAAATTTCTTCTAGTTGCGTCAAACGTTTGATGTAATTTTCAAGCGATTCACTTCGAGCGCCAGGACGTGCGGCCGATAAGGCGTCGGCAGCGGCAACCAAGACGCCGATGACTGTTTTCGCTTCGACATCACCGTGGTGGCTCGCAATCGCATCCACAACAGCGGGATGCTCGTGGTACTTGTTCGCGAGCTGAATGCCAATATCAATGTGGGATCCTTCCATTTCATGGTCCACGGCTTTGCCGATATCATGAAGAAGACCCGCACGTTTCGCGATGATTTCGTTTTCTCCTAATTCACTGGCAAGTTTTCCGGAAAGGAAGGCGGTTTCGATAGAATGGCGTAATGCATTTTGACCATATGAAGTACGGAAATGCATACGACCAAGGAGTTTGACCAAGTCAGGATGCATCCGCCCTACACTGGTTTCAAAAATCGCTTTGTCGCCCATGTCGCGGATGAATTGATCCACTTCGACACGGGTTTTCTCGACGATTTCTTCAATCCGAGCGGGATGAATCCGACCATCGGTAATTAATGTTTCGATCGTTTTTTTGGCGATTTCGCGGCGGACAGGATCAAATCCTGACAAGACGACCGCTTCGGGAGTGTCATCAATAATCAAATCGACGCCGGTTAATGCTTCAATGGTACGAATATTACGACCTTCGCGTCCAATAATGCGACCTTTCATGTCATCGTTGGGTAGGTTGACCACACTCACCGTAGTCTCTGCCGTAACATCTTGGGCGTATTTTTGGATGGCGACGGAAATGATGTCTTTTGCCAATTTTTGCGCATCTTGTTTCGCTTGTTCTTCACGATCGCGAATATATCGATCGATTTCAGAAGCCATATCGTTTTCGACGCGTTCCATAATCACTGCTTTGGCTTGTTCTTCACTGAAATTTGCAATTTCTAAGAGTTTTGTGTTTTGTTCTTGAATGATGCTTTCTAGTTTGCTTGTTTTCTCTTCGAGGGCGTTCTTCTTTTCGTCAAGCGCTTCTTCTTTGCGATCTAAATTTAGCTCACGTTTGTCAAGATTCAAGGAACGGCGCTCGATACTTTCCTCACGCACATTCACTTTCTTTTCCAAATCCGCCACAATGGCTTTTTTCTCTTTAATGAGTTTATCGTTTTCTAAATTAAGGTTGTAAATTTCTTGTTTCGCTTCGAGAAGCTTTTCTTTCTTGAGTTTTTCCGACTGTGTCGTCGCTTCATCAAGAAGGCTTTGGGCTTTATTTCTTGCTGTTTGTAATCCTTTTTCGACTAAAATAACACGGATAAAAAACCCGACGATAACACCCACAACTAATCCGAGCAAACCAGAAATAATAATTTGGGTAGCTCCCATTTCATTACCTCCGTTTGATGTAGTTGTGTAAGTTCTCTATATCACAGCGTCTGTGAGTAGGACGCCAGAAATATACGATGAATTAACCAGACTCTATTATAACCGAAATGCGGTTTTTCGTCAAAGCATTTTTCCCGCCATAGCATTGCATTCTATATGGAAATGCTTGATGCCAAATCGTCTCAAAGAAAAAGCAGGAAAGATTTACTTTCCTGCAACTTGTTGACGAATCAATGCTTCGAGTTCATCGGCCAAAGCGGGGTTTTCTTCAAGGTATTTCTTGACATTCTCGCGACCTTGACCAATTTTTTGATCTTGATAAGCATACCATGAGCCGCTCTTTTTTAAGATGTCTCGTTCTACTGCCATGTCCACGATTTCTCCAAGGCGAGAAATCCCTTTTCCAAAAACAATATCCACGACACATGTTTTGAAGGGTGAAGCGACTTTATTCTTGACGACTTTAATTTTGGCTTGGTTTCCAACAATGTCGTTTCCCTCTTTGATTTGATCGCCACGTCGGATTTCAAGACGTACGGAGGAATAGAATTTTAAAGCGCGTCCGCCTGGTGTTGTTTCAGGATTGCCAAACATCACACCAACCTTTTCGCGAATTTGATTAATGAATATCGCGATACATTGGGATTTGGACAACACCCCAGATAGTTTGCGCATGGCTTGAGACATCAAACGCGCTTGCAATCCAACATGAGAATCGCCCATTTCACCACGGATTTCTGCTTCGGGGACGAGCGCAGCCACAGAGTCGACGACAACGATATCAATGGCTCCACTACGAATGAGCGCTTCAGCAATTTCAAGTCCTTGTTCGCCAGTATCAGGTTGAGATAAAATCAATGAATCCACATCAACACCAAGTGCACGCGCATAAACGGGGTCGAGCGCATGTTCGGCATCAATAAAAGCCGCATACCCGCCCATCTTTTGAACTTCTGCGATGGCGTGAAGAGCGAATGTTGTTTTACCAGAGGATTCTGGTCCATACACTTCGATAATTCTTCCACGAGGATAACCGCCTACGCCAAGCGCAAGGTCCAATGCGATGGAACCACTGGAAATGGATTCTACATTCAAATTGGTGCCGGCTTCGCCTAAAATCATGACGGCGCCTTTTCCATATTCTTTTTCTATTTCTTTGATCGCAGCTTCTAGATTCTTCTTGCGTTTTTCGTCTGGCATGGTAAACCTCCCAATTTGATTTCAGAACATATTACGTGAATCATCCGCAATTCCTACACGGATGCAAAGATAATCTTTCGATTCTTCCAAAAATAATCAATTCCTGAGATAAATGTCATCAGGGTACTGAACAAGATTAAGGTGATTCCAACCATGATGACCCAAGAGGATGAAACATCATGCAAGAAAAAATACCATAGGATTGTCGCCATCGTCAAGGCCGTTTTGTACTTTCCAAGTTTCGAAGCTGCAATGACTTTCCCTTCGCCAATAGCCACAAGACGAATTGACGTGACGATAAACTCTCTGGAGAGAATTAAAATGACAATCCAGAATGGCATCCACATCGTACTGCCCTTGGCGTAAGCATCCGATAACACCAGCAGAGCTGCCATGACAAGCAATTTATCTGCAAGAGGATCGATGAATTTTCCGAAGGTTGTGACGAGATTTCTTTTTCTCGCGATTTTCCCATCCAAGTAGTCCGTGGCAGATGCAATCACGAATACAACGCCCATGAGAAGAAAGGTCCAACTTCCGATGATGTTTTCGAGAAGGTAGATGACGATAAGGACAGGAATCAAAATGATACGACCCATCGTCAATTTGTTTGGTAAGTTCAATCCAATCACCTCGCATTTATTATACCATAAATGCGCCATTTTCCAACGAAATTCACAACTTTTCCTATCGAATCTATGGATGTTTTTGGAAAAGAAAATGCAACGCGTTGGCGTTGCATATCTTATTCTTCTTCAGATGGAATATTCACGTTATGATAGATGTCTTGAACATCATCCAAATCATTCGCCATCGACAAGAAACGATTGAGTTTGTCAAGGTCTTCTTGATCAATCTCGATAAATTCTTGTGGCAGATAAGTGACTTTGTCTTCCAAGAATTCGAGTTCTTTCCCCGTCGCAATCAAGGCATCCTTGATTTTGTCGAGATCGGAAGCAATTCCTGTTATGGTGACGATACCATCATCTTCTTGAAGATCCGTGATATCGCACTCACCTTCCATCATGGCTTCTAGGGCTTCATCTTCAGTAATTCCTTCGACGCTGATGAGCGAGCAGTATGTGTACTGATATGTGACACTACCGGAAACACCTAATTTTCCGCCCGTCTTGGTAAAACAGGACCGGACTTCACCAAAGGTTCGGTTGACATTGTCGGTCATGCATTCGACGATCAACGTGCAACCACCTGGTCCGAAACCTTCATAACGGACGGGTGCGTAATCTTCACCCGCTCCACCTTTGGATTTTTCAATGTTCCGTTTGATGACGTCAGCTGGAACTTGATTTTGTTTTGCCCGTTCAATCACTCTTTTGAGTGTTAAGTTCGAATCTGGATCTGGTCCACCTGTTTTTGCGGCCATATATATTTCTTTGCCGAATTTAGAATATAGTTTGCTTTTCAGTAAACTAGTTTTTTCCATCGCGGCTTTGCGCACTTCATGTGCTCTTCCCATGGTTTCACCTCATTTAGATTTTCGTTGTGTTCGGTCTGATAGCAATTCAACCAGACCTTGTTTGTATAAATTTCCTAAGGCACGCTTGAACGCCGATTTACTCATGTGGAATGCGGCCTGAATATCTTCAGGATCGGATTTGTCCGTAAATCGCATCACGCCACCGCGTAATTCCATATAACGGAGTAAAATCGAAGCATCTTGGTCCATCATCGATTCTTTGCGTTCAATCAGTGTTGCCCCATAAGTATGTGGTTCTTGCTGCTTCAAAATGCGAGGATGGATTTTCTCTCCCAATCGCACCTTGGATCGCATATTGTTCCGATGAATAAATAATTCGATGCCAGAGTCTGTGAAGGCGACAATGCCTTCTTCGACAAGATACTGGACGAAAGCATCAACTTCTGCCCCTTCTTTGAGCAGTGGCGGTTCTTCATGATAATAGTCAATAATTTGTTTTCTACCAGGTTGTCTTGCAAAAAGTTTGTCCTTTTTCAGTTTCATTGTCACGAACAAACGGTCCCCTTTTTGAGGCCAGTCCTCATACGAAAAAGGAAGATCATCTTTCGACAATAACAAATCTTTGACGATGCCATTGTGTAAAAAGACTCCAAGCGAAGGGTTTACACCTACAACCTCTAAAAAAGCGCCTTTTTCAAGATCCACAAGGGGTAAAGTTGGCGTTGCAGCCAACCGCCCTTGATGATCGACATACAGAAATACCTGGACTTCATCAGAGGGTTGATAGGCGTGGAGCGCTTCCTTTTTATGAAGAAAAATTTCTTCAATTCCATTGGTCAACAAGTAACTAATATCGGTTTCGCGTAGAACTTTGAGTGTGACAATCATCCCAGCCATTAACATGATGAAGATCCTCCCAAAGGAACAAATCCAAACAAGTCCAGAAAAAAGGATAAGTGTGATTTCATTGTCAAAGCAACTTGGTCTAGCGAACGCAAAAACGCGGACAATGGATGTCCGCGAGTAATCATGATCGTTCTACGTGATGAATTTGACATGAATATCCCCCTTTTCGGGTCACATCTATTATAACAAAGGGCATGGTATTTGTCCAATGAAAAAGGAAACGCGGCTGGCGTTTCCTTAAAGGCTATTTTCGGGTTGCTTTTTCATGGGCAATGATGGGAATGGAGTGCGCATGGAAGGAGCGAATGTAATCTCTAAGACTCACATTGTCATACAGCCAACCTTTTTGCAGGGCGGGTAGAATGTAGCCATCAAATAAATTCAACAGTTCATGTTCTTCATAGGCTTGCGTGACAAAGACCACTTGATACTCTTTATTGATGACGATATACTGCTTTAACCATCCGGCGGCGCGATAGTCACCAAAGTCGTTCATCCAAAATTGATAACCATATCCATAGACATCTCTTGGATTGCCATTTCCAGTGGTTTCAATGTGTTTGGAAGTAGCTTCTTTGACATATTCCTTGGATACGACTTGCGTTTCTTTCCAACGACCTTCGTTCAACAACAAGAGTCCAAATTTTGCAAGATCAATTGTGCTGGCTTTGAGCCCAAATGCACCGACGGATATCCCTTTGATTTCATCCCATACGGGCTTTTTGATTTCCAAGACATTCCAGAGCGGAACTTCAAGAAAATCGTTCAAAGAAAGACCCGTCACCTTCGAAACGATGGCTGATAGCATAAACGTACAGCCATTGTTGTAGAAGAAGACTTCACCAAGCGGATGAATGACTGGAATTTGGAAAAATGCAGCAATCGGATCTTCGGTATCGTCAAAAGATTGAGCGAGATCACGTTCTTGACCGGATGCCATCATCAATAGATGTTGAATCGTCATGTTTTGGTATTCGGGTAAGGCCGACTTCTTTTGTTCGGGGAAGTAATCAAGGATATTGTCTTGGATGGACAATAAGCCACGATCTTGGCAAATACCAATCGCGATGGAAGTAAATGATTTTGAAATTGAGTAAACTTCTTCACGATGATGCGGTTCAAATTGGTCCGCATACGCGTCGAATATTTTCGTGCCATCTTTCACGAGCAACATCGAATGGATATTCCAATTTTCTTTTTCGATATGAACAAACATATCGGCAAGCAATCCTTTTTCGATATTCGCATCTCGGCAAGAAGCCTTTTCAAATTCTTGATGTGGAAACACCATGGTTTCCACCCCCTTTCTTTCTTTCACTATATCATATCCTTTTTGCTTCTCTCCTGACATCAACTAAGTTACTCATCGATTCCATCCAAACATCACATAAGAACATAAAGCGCGTGAATTTATGTC
>JAQVKB010000011.1 GCA_028694875.1 Candidatus Izemoplasmatales bacterium | reverse complement strand
TGTATTTCCAAAACGAATTTTGGTTCGCTGCAGCGGCTCACTTCTGAAGAATATCAAATGCGTGAGCGTTCCGAACTGTTCGCTTCATGGTGTGGAACCGAGTGTGCTTGCGGGACTAGTAGCTGGAGATTCCAGCCTTGGGATGGAAGTCTTGTCGAAAATGACACCGAAGGATGACCTTGAAGTCGAACGGCTTTTAAAAATCAATATGGTGAAAGTCGAGTTACTCGAATCTCCGTTGAATCTTCACTTCATTGTTCGATTTGAATCGGAAGAAGCGTCTTGTGAAGTGGAAATTCAAAATTTGCATACCAATGTCACGCGTATCTCGAAAAACGATCAAATCATTTATCAAGCCGATTCCGACCTATTAAAATACTACGGCGTTCTCACCGATCGAAGGTTCTTATCCGTCGATAACATTTTTGCTTTTGTAGAGAGTGCTCCGGTTGAAGACTTGAAAATCATCATGGGACCACAAGTTCAACTCAATATGACCATTTCCGAAGAAGGATTCTCCGGTGATTATGGTGTCTCTATTGGCAATGCCATCTTGAAAAAAGATCGCAGTGTATACGGCAAAATGAAAGCCGCCGCGGCAAGCGCTTCGGAAGCGAGAATGTGTGGCTCCGCCTTACCTGTCGTGACCAACTCAGGATCTGGAAATCAAGGAATTGCATCTTCAGTACCTGTGATTGTCTATGCCAAAGAACATCGCATTGATGAGTCCAGAATGTACCGCGCTTTGGCGCTTTCCAACCTATTGACAATCTATCAAAAGAATTTCATCGGACGGCTGAGTGCCTTCTGTGGCGCGATTAGCGCCTCCAGTGGCGCTGGTGCCGCGATTACGTATTTGGCGGGAGGAAGTCTGGACCAAATCAAGATGACGATTGTGAACTCCCTGGCGGATGTGAGCGGTGTGTTTTGCGACGGAGCGAAGGCGTCTTGTGCTTCGAAAATTGCGACCTCTTTAGAAGCTGCTTTTATAGGACATGCGATTGCGATGGAAAACAAAGTCTATCCCGCTCATAGTGGTATTTTGGGCAAAGACGCGGACGACACGATTGCAATGGTTGGTCGTATCGCCAGTGAAGGGATGCAAGCCACGAATGATATTATTTTAAAAGTCATGATGGAAAAAAACGAAACTTGTTAGGATGATAAGATGAATCAAGTCATAGTCATAGGTGGTGGCGCTGCCGGTATGATGGCGGCGATTACCGCGGCCAGAAACGGTGCACAGGTCGCCATTCTTGAAAAAAACAACCGCATTGGAAAGAAAATCTTGGCGACCGGAAACGGTCGCTGCAATTACACGAACCGGTTTGCCTCTGTCGAGGATTATAATCATCCTGACTTCGTCGGCATTGGGCTCGCGCTTTTTGGCGCAGACGAAAGTATCAATTTCTTTCAAGAGTTAGGCATCGAACCCAAAGAGGAAGAGGAAGGGAAATGTTATCCCATGTCCGAACAAGCCTCTTCGATTGTCGATGTCTTTTTGTATGAACTAGATCGTTTGTCGATTCCTGTTCACACGGAAGTCCAAGTCCTAACCATCCAAAAAAAGTCCAACCGTTTTCTTGTCAAGACGAACAAAGGTGAGTTTACCTCCGATCAGTTAATTCTCGCGACCGGTGGAAAAGCTTTGCCAGCAAGTGGTTCGGATGGCAGTGGCTATGCTTATGCGATGTCCTTGGGGCACTCCATTCGAAATGTCTATCCTTCGATTAACAAACTCAAACTCAACAGTCCTCATCTCAAACATTTGAGCGGTGTCAAAATCAAGTCGAGTGCGATTCTTTATGTGAATGAAGAACCGATTCAAATCGAAGAAGATGACATCTTGTTTACGGCCGTTGGAATTTCGGGACCCACCATTCTTCAACTCTCTCGCGAAGCAACGCTGGCCTATGAAGCTGGCAAACACGTCGAGATTGGCATCAAATTATTGCCTACGATGTTGATCAAGGAAGTCGTTTCTCGACTCAAAAACTTTGAAGACAAAACCATCGAACAAGCTCTAATAGGTCTCGTGAACAAGCGTTTCATTGGACCACTCGTCAAAGACGCAGGCCTTCCATCCATTCATACCTTGGTTTCTTCATTATCCAAGAGAGAAAAGGAAGATTTGATCAATTTGTTGTTTGATTGGCGATTCGAGGTTTCCGGATATCTTGGTTTCGAAGAAGCCCAAGCCACGATTGGTGGCGTGTCGATTCCGGAGATCAATCCATTAACCATGGAATCCAACCTCGTACCCGGACTCTATTTTGCGGGTGAAGTGATGGATGTGGATGGCAGATGCGGTGGATATAATTTGCAATGGGCATGGACGAGTGGCTATCTCGCTGGACTTTCGTCTGCCATCGCGGAGAAAAACGTATGATTCGGATAACGGAACTCAAACTTTCGTTGGATCAAGCGATCACGAAAGAATCAGAACGACGCAATCTCAAAAAACAGTTGCTCAAAAAGCTTTCCTTGTCGGAAAACATGCTTTTGAGCTTTTCTTTGTATAAGAAGGCCATTGATGCGCGGAAACGAGATCAAGTCCATTTTGTTTATACCGTCGATGTCTCCATCAAAAATGAAGATGCCACCCTATCCAAACCAATTCCCCATGTCAAGAAAGTAGAAGACGAAGGATATCGAGAAGTTACACAAGGGAACACTCCTTTGAATCATCGTCCTGTGATTATCGGTTTTGGCCCATCAGGCATGTTTGCGGCGTTGTTGCTAGCGAGACGTGGGTATCGTCCGGTCGTGTTGGAGAGAGGCCCTAATGCGCTAGAACGATCTGAAAAAATCGAACAATTCTTTCGAACTGGCATTCTAGATCAAGATGGTACCATCCTCTTTGGCGAAGGCGGAGCCGGTACCTTTTCAGATGGAAAACTGACGACGCAAATTACCGATACGAGATGTCGGTATATCTCCGAAGCTCTTGTCAAACATGGCGCCGATGAAGAAATCCTCTATATCAATCGCCCTCATGTTGGGACCGATGTGTTACGTCATGTGGTCGTCTCCCTTCGAAAGGAAATCGAAGCCCTTGGTGGTGAAGTGCGGTTCCACGCTCATGTGAGTGATTTGGTCCTCAAGAACAATCAAATCGAAGGCGTTGTTGTGAATGGGAAAGAAACCATTCCTTGTGAAGTGTGTTTGTTGGGAATCGGACATAGTGCGAGGGATACCTATCCCATGTTGCAAGAAAAAGGGATCTCTCTTTCGCAAAAACCCTTCTCGATTGGGGTTCGAATTGAACATCCTCAAAAACTGATTGACCAAAGTCAATATGGAAAACAAGCAGGACATCCTGCATTAGGTAGTGCGGACTATAAACTATCCTATCATGCCAAAAACGGAAGAACGGCCTATACTTTCTGCATGTGTCCTGGTGGCTTCGTCGTCAACTCCTCTTCTGAAGAAGGAATGCTTTGCACGAATGGTATGAGCGAACAAGCCCGCGATCAAGTGAATGCGAATAGCGCCTTCCTCGTGAGTGTGACGCCTGAAGATTATCCTTCCAAAGACCCTTTGGCTGGTGTGGAATATCAACGACAGTTTGAACGCAAAGCGTTTGCGTTCGGTGGCAAGAATTTTCATGCGCCGATTCAATTGGTTGGCGATTTTTTGAATCGCCAGAAAAGCGCCAAGCTAGGAGAAGTAACACCTTCGATTCGACCAGGTTATGTGTTCTCTTCGATGGATGAGATTTTACCGGATTACATTACCGATTGCATGCGGGAAGCACTTCCCTTCTTTGATCAAAAGATCAAAGGTTTTGCGATGAAGGATGCCATTCTTACGGGTGTCGAAGCCAGGTCTTCATCCCCGGTACGAATCAACCGAAATGAAGATTTTCAGTCGAATATTTCTGGGCTCATCCCGATGGGGGAAGGTGCTGGCTATTCCGGTGGAATCATGTCTTCCGCGGTCGATGGGATGAAATGTGCGGAGCAAGTGATCCTCAAGTTCAAACCCAAAAAGCCATAATATAGTACGATGCAAGTGTTGCTTGACAAGATGACTAGGAAGTTTGGTAGATTTGAGCACCATTCTTCGATATGATAATGTGCGAGGTGATATGATGACTTTGGGTGAAAAACTCATGGAATGGCGTAAGAACAAAGGACTTTCTCAGGAACAACTCGCGGAGAAACTTGGTCTAACCCGACAAAGCGTTAGTTTGTGGGAAACCGATCAAACCAACCCTAGTTTGGACAATCTTGTGCAACTCGCGAATCTCTATCATATTTCTTTGGATCAGTTGGTTCGGGGAGAGGGGCATTTCATCGAACCTACTGAATCCAACGAGTATGTCGTGGAGTACTTTGAAACAAGGAAATCCATCATGCTATCGGAGCGTTTTTTCATGGCTTATCCGGGAACGAAAGCCATGATGATTACCTATGTTCTCCTTTGGGGAATCATCGTGAACGCACCGACAATCGATGATCTCGATGCGGCGAGAAATATCGCTCTGGTTGCGATCATCTTGTTGGTAGCCTTGGTTGGAATCTTGCTGCTATCGTTTCGGAAACGAGTTTCTGAGAAACTGAAAAGCCAAACCAAGATCACACTGACATTTCGAGATCAAGATATTCTTCTCGAAAAAGCAGGGATTGAAGTCAAAGAGAAGTACTCCGTTTCGTATGCATCCATCCTGATATCCGAGGAAAGAGAACATTATTTTCTATTAACCGAAACAAGGCGAAGAGCGATCTATGTCCCCAAGAATTTGAATTCGGATTATCTCACGAGATGGATTCCATCGCACATTACGAAGTGTGTCGATTACACCCAATATTGGAGAGGACATACCTATCTCAAAATATCGATGTTTTTGGTGCCATTGATCAGTCTGATTTTTTTCTCACTTTCAATTGAAGATATGGTCGACTCTAGTGATCTACTTACATGGGCACTCACGTTCTTTGTTTCATTGTCTTGTCTCATTTTGGGACTGTATGGGCGAAAAAAGGTGTCCGCACGCTATTGGGTGTTTCCAGTGGTGCTCGGAAGTATTCTTTGTCTCTTTATGCTCATGGGTCTTGTTGCCATGTATGCGTAAAAAAATGGCCTTTCGAGAGAAAGGCTTTTTTCTTTTTGTTCCTTACAACCATATGATTTAGAAGAGAGGGGGGGGTCGACTCCCTTCTTGGGTCTCCTCAAAATATCAAATGATTCCATATATCTATAAAAACAAATATTTTTCAAATAGATATTTATATAACTAAATATATATGATATAATATATGTGAGGTGATAATGGATGTCTGTCAATTATAAAGGTTTGTTTCAACAACTTGAAAAAAAGGAGATTACCCTCTCCGGTATATGTGATGACTTAGGCATTTCTTCAGCAACACGGGCAAAGTTCAAAAAGGGTGAATACGTTTCTTTGCAAACGATTGAATCGATCTGTAAATATCTGAATGTAAATTTGAATGAGATCTTGCAGTTTGAAGTGATACATCAATCCACGCCTTTACTTCAAAGATTAACCGAAGAAATGAAACACAAAATCAAAGGTGGCATTTACCATGAAACACAGATTCTATTGACATACAATTCAAATCATATTGAAGGAAGTAGATTGACGGCGGATCAAACAAGATATATCTTTGAAACGAATACGATCGGCCTTGAAGAAAATCAAGCCATTAATATCGATGACGTGGTTGAAACACAAAATCATTTCAGATGTATTGATTATGTAATAAGGACCGCAATTGACCCCCTCACAGAAACGCTTATCAAAGATCTGCACAGAATCTTGAAAACGGGTACAAGTGATGCCTCGCTAGAATGGTTCAATGTGGGAGACTATAAACAAAGGCCCAATACGGTTGGAGGAGTTGAAACCTCCAAACCGAAAGATGTAGAAGGAAAGATGATTTCCTTAATTGGGTTGTATGAAAATAAACAAAAATATTCTTTTGAAGATATCATTGAATTTCACCATGATTTCGAGTGCATTCATCCTTTTCAAGATGGGAATGGCCGCATCGGCAGATTGATTGCATTCAAAGAATGTTTGAGGCATGGATTCGTACCGTTTACCATTGACGACTCCATGAAGATGTTCTACTATCGGGGTTTCAGAGAGTGGGGAAGTGAAAAAGGGTACCTCATGGATACTTGTTTGACGGGTCAAGATCGCTATCGAAAACTTCTCGATCTTTTGGACATAAAATTATGAATCACCACATGCAAATGAAATCAAAGAAACACATTGACGAAAACATAACATTTTGGAGGACATCACTGTGCCTTACAATATTCCACGCATGAAGTCAATTCAACGACTCCATCAAATCCAGGTTCATGATGAGATGCCTTCTTCGTTTGTCGTTGTGGACCTTGAAACGACAGGGCTAAACCCTCGATCGGATAAAATTGTCGAAATCGCCATCCTCACGGTTGAAAATGGGGAGGTTGTTGACGTGTTTGACACGTTGGTCAACCCGGGAATCATGATTCCTTTTGCGGCGAGTCGCGTGAACAACATTACCGATGACATGGTAAGAGGAGAACCTCCTTTTGAGTCCTTAATTCCCAAGATTCTTGCCTTGCTTGATGGAAAGATTGTGACTGGTTATAATGTCACCTTTGATATTGGATTTCTCGATCAAGCATTTTATGATATTGGACTCATCATTGATGAAATGCCCTTCTTCGATGTCTTGGATATCGTTAGAAGAAAGATTCCTTATGGAAGAACCCCAAATCACAAACTAGAAACAATGAAGCACTTCTTTGGGATTCAAATGGTATCTCACCGTGCCGGAGATGACTGTCGTATCACTGTGGAAGTACTGAAAAAAGTTCTATAAAAAAGAGACGAATCCTCCGCGGAATCGTCTCTTTTCATTTGACAGAAATCGATTTGATGGATGATTGACTTGAGAAGCTTTGAGACGCGCTACTTCTCGAATTCGTACACGTTCTTGTATAGATAGAGAGCGAAATAGATATGAAACAGGTCTTCTACCGCCTCGATATTGATTCCAAGGGAATGAATGATACTTAATCGATATCGCATGGTGTTGTAGTGGATAAATAAGTTTTCTGATGCTTGTTTTACATTGAATTTGGTGGATATGTATTCATAAAGCGTATCAATCAAAGGAGTGTTATTGTTTTTCTCGTACTCCAGTAATTTGGAAAGACTCATTCGAATGTAGTGAACCAAATCTGCCGCTTTGAGAGATGAGAGGAGATGGATTAACGACAAATTACTCTCGCTGAAGATATTTTTTGTCAAGTTGGATTTCAATGCGCTGCTCATCGTCGATGATAAAAGCTCGTACTTGTTTGGAATATCATTTGCGTCATTAATTTCGTTGGAGTAGGACACCTTGATTTCAGTACCCGGATATTTTTCAATCAAATCCATATACATTAAATTGACGACATCCGAAATGTTGATGTTTTCACGGAGATTCAAAATGAAGACAGGATGATCTTCAATCATGGTGCTTCTCGCTTCCGAAGGATGAATTTCAAAACGCTCGCAGATGATCTCAGAAATCGCATTGAGCATCACGTTGGTATAAGGATAATCGTTTTTGAATGCCATATGGAAAAGCAAGATTATCACTGGGAACTTGATGTTCCAGTTGTATTTTCTTGTCGTCTCGATGACTTCTTCCGCGGAAAAGGCAAACGACTTTTGAGATAAAAATTGATGGATGAACCGACTTTGAAGCATCAAATTCTCAAGTTTCTTCTGGTAAATGATGACGATGATGATTTTAAAGATTTCGACATAGTTATGAATGATATGCCGTCGATCGAGTTTTGAGGAGAGAACCATCTTGTAGATGGGATGGTCCTGATAATACACGTCTTCCGAATAAATAATGTGATCTTCGCAACGAATAATCGAACTTTGTTTAAAGTTGAATTTCTCGTATTCATCTAAAATCTGTTCAGAAGAAGCGTGTATTTTGTTATCTTCAAGATTATGCAACAATAGATCGATATCATGGAGTGACTTGACCGAATCCATGAGTGTTTTCGTCGTAGGATTCTTGTATACATTCGATAAAATCGTCGAATAGTTTTGGTCAAAAGAAGAACTGAGAAAATCGACATTTTGAATCTCACTCATGATATTGTTAAACAAAATCGATAGATTCGCATCATAATCGAGAGTGATAATCGGATATTGAAGCGATTGCGCTAACGCGATGACTTCCTTCGGCAACTGGTCCACATATCGATGAACTTTGATGATCAAACCCGCTGTATGTTGGTCGTGAAGGGATTGAATCAGCTTGAGGGTTGCCTCGGTATCGGTTTTGATCGGATAGAATGTCGTCAGGATCAAGGAGTTCTTGATAATATAGTTTTGAAATTCGGGGGTTTCAAGAATGCTCATGCTTTCAATTTCGTTCGAGAAGTTTTCTTCTCCAGAAAGGACAGTGTACTTTTCAAAAATTGCTTTCTCAAGGATGTCGTATATTGTTAGCTTCATGTTTTGTTCACCTCTTCGGCATCATTATATCAAATTGAAATTAATTGTCAAATATTAACAATGAAAGCGTTGGTATTTTGGCAGTAATCCATATATACAAACGATTTTCTTTCTGTTATGATAGGAGAAAAAGAGGTGATACTTGTTGAAACTATTCGTAAAAAGTGATTGGAATGGCTTTTTTGGGCTGTTCGTCAACAACCTGACAAATATCCTTGTGATGGCCACCCTTTTATCCGTGGTCGTGGGATTGCCAGATGCCATTGTGTTCGGTCGAATCCTTCCTGCAGTTGGATTGTCGATCTTTATCGCGAGCGCCTATTATAGTTATATGGCGTACAAACTTGCGAAAAAGACGGGTCGTACGGATGTGACGGCACTTCCATCAGGCGCAAGCGTTCCTCACATGTTTTTGATCGTATTCCTCATTATTGGTCCAATCTATTGGTCGTCAGGAAATGCGACCTTGGCATGGACGGCAGGTGTCGCATGGGCATTCATGGAAGGCATCATCGAAATGCTCGGTAGCGTCATTGGACCAAAACTGAGAAAGATTGTTCCACGCGCTGCCATGTTGGGTGCGCTCGCGGGTGTTTCCATTACGTATATCGCACTCAATCCCGCATTCAACACCTTCGCGATTCCCTACATTGGATTAGTGGCACTCGCCATTGTATTACTCGGTTTTATTGGAAAAGTCAAAATGCCTTTTGGCATACCAGTAGGCTTGGTGGCCATTGTGATTGGTATTGTGATTGGCTGGGTGAGTGGTGTCATGTCATTTGGACCCCTCGCAGACAGTTTCAGTAATATCGTTTTGGGTGTTCCGGTGCCTAGTTTCATCCGCATCGGCGATGGATTCCAACAAGCATTGCCGTTCATCGCTAGCGCGATCCCGCTCGGTATTTATAACTTCTTTGAAACCATGGACAATTGTGAAAGCGCCGCAGTCGCTGGTGATGATTATTCCACCAGAGAAGCGATGCTTGTCGATGGTGCGACAAGCATCATCGGTAGTATCTTTGGATCGCCTTTCCCAACGGCCATCTTCATTGGTCATCCTGGATGGAAGGAATCGGGAGCACGAATTGGTTATTCATTCCTCAATGGAGCCGTCATCTTCTTGTTTACGGTGTTCGGATTAATTGGAATTTTACTCAATATCATCCCGGTTGTCGCCATATTGCCGATTCTGCTTTATATTGGCGTCGTGATCACCACCCAAGCATTCACGAGTACCAAACAGAAATATGCACCCGCTGTGGTCCTCGCGATGATACCTTGGTTAGCAGACTGGACACGGAATGCGATGGATATCGCGTTATCCTCCGCGAACACCAACGCACTCACCGTAGGATATGATGCGATTGACATTGCGGGAATCAATTACGCAGGCATGATTTCTTTAGGAACTGGTGCGATTATCGTCGGTATGATCTTTGGCACGATTGCCGTATTTATTATCGATAAAAAATTTACCTTAGCGGCAATCACGGCACTACTCGCCGCCGTCCTCAGTTTCTTCGGAATCATTCATGCCTCTCAAATCACGGTCAATGCGAATCCTGGAATGGCCATCGGTTATGTCTTGATGGCAGCGACCATCTTTGGATTCGGATATTTTAGCACCAAAGAAAAGGAGAAGAATATCGGATGAGAACTTATCAAGTAGAAGCCAAACCATTTACGTTTGACTTCGACAAAAACAAAACCGCCCTTGTCATCATCGACATGCAACGAGATTTCTGCATGGAAGGTGGATTTGGTGAAGCGTTAGGTAATGACGTGACCCCCACCAAATCGATTATTCCAACTGTGCGAAAAGTATTGGATCTTGCGAGAAAAGAAGGAATCTTTGTCATTCATACTCGTGAAGGACATCGCCCTGATTTGTCGGACTGCCCACCGGCGAAAAAAAGAAGAAGCAGCGCCATTGGCGAAGATGGTCCAATGGGGAAAATCCTTGTCCGCGGTGAATATGGGCATGACATCGTATCCGAACTAACCCCCATCAAAGGCGAAGTGATTCTCGACAAACCTGGAAAAGGTGCATTCTATCAAACTGATTTGCACCTCATTCTTCAAAACAAAGGCATTGAATCCTTAATCGTATGCGGTGTGACGACGCATGTCTGCGTTCATACGACCATTCGTGAAGCGAATGACAGGGGTTATGAATGCTTGATGATTGAAGATGGCACCGCGACATTTGATCCGCGAGATCAAGAAGCCGCAATTCGAATGGTTCATCAACAAGGTGGAATTTTTGGGTGGACAACCCTCAGTGAATCCTTGTTTCAAGCATTTCAAAAATAGAGAATTTCAAAAGGGAGAAAAGAGACATGTTTAAAAATCTACAAGGTGGGACCCAGTGGTGGGTCAAAGGGGACTTAAACGGATTCTTCGGTTTGTTCTCGAATGTATTAACGAACTTCCTCGCGGCGACGGGAATACTGCTTTTGATTGGTATGCCAACCACAACCGTCTTTGGCAGTGTTGTGCCTGCGACGGCGGTCGCCGTTGGTCTTGGTGGCATTATCCTCGCTTATCAAGCCAAGCGTTATTCGATCAAAACTGGTCGAAGCGATATCACCGCGATGCCTTATGGCCTTTCTGTTCCTCACTATTTCGCTGTCGTGTTCGGCGTCATCTTGGTTGTTTATCTCGCCACCAATGACTGGACCGCCGCATGGGGCGCTGGTGTCGTATGGAATATCATTCAAGGTGTCATTATGACGTTGGGTGCCTTTATCGGCAAGTATGTCCGGAAATATATCCCACGTTCCGCTATGTTAGGAGCTTTGGCAGGTTTGGCCATTACGTACATTGCGATGTCTCCTGCAGGACAAGTATTTGCGACGCCATACATCGGTTTAACTTCCTTGGCGATTATCTTTGTCGGATGGCTCGCACTCAAGAAGATGCCATTCAATATCCCCGCCGGTGCGTTTGCCATTATGGTTGGTACGCTCTTAGCTTGGATTGGCGGATATATGAGCCCTGCCGCGGTTGGCGATAGTGTCTCCAATGTTGGATTCAGCCTTCCTTGGTTCCATTTCGAACTCTTTAAAGTTGGTTTCCAACAAATCGCTCCATTCTTACCGGTAGCGATCCCGCTTGCGATTTATGACTTCTTAGAAAGCTTAGATAACTTGGAAAGCGCGAATGCCGCTGGCGAGGAATACAATGTTCCGAAAGCCATGTTGGTCCCAGCGTTATTGACATTAACAGGTGCGTTCTTAGGTTCTCCGTTCCCAACGATCATTTATATTGGCCATCCTGGATGGAAATCGACGGGCGCGAGAGTAGGATATTCTTGGGCAACGGGTATTGCCATTTTGCTCCTGGCGTTCTTAGGATTGATGAACTTGATCTTAA
>JAQVKB010000241.1 GCA_028694875.1 Candidatus Izemoplasmatales bacterium | reverse complement strand
GAGGTGTTACTCAACCCCGATGCCGAGACACCCTTGATGGATGGAGATCAACTCGTCTTGATTTCGGAAGATGACGACACGATGATTGAAAATGGTCAGGATTCACATCGTTTCGAATCGATGATCGTTTCGAAACCTCACCGAGACAATCGCATTCGTCGACACATCTTGTCGATTGGATGGAATGAATCAACACTTTCTGTGATGAAGGAAATGGAACCTTATGTGAAAGACGGTTCCCGAATTACATTTCTTGTGCCAAATGTTGACATGGTTCAAGGGCAAGAAGCCATCGACTTTATGAAGTGTGATATTCAATCAGGGGATTTCACATCTTATGATGTGCTCTCCAAAATCGATTACAGCGATATCGACACTGTAGTTATCTTCGGTAGTTGTTCAGACGAAGAAGAGAGTGATGCGCAAACTTTACTCACAGTGCTTCATCTTCGTCGCATCGAAAAAGAACGAGGTAAAGATCTTCAGATCGTCATTGAAATTAAAGTGAACCGCAATGCGGAAACACTTCAGTTTGCATCAATTGATGATTTTGTCGTTTCCAACGTATTGTCGAATAAAATGCTATCTCAAATTTCAGAAAACCGATATTTGTCTGGTTTGTTTGAGGAATTGCTTTCGCCAGAAGGCAATGAGTTATACCTCAAGAAGGCTTCGGATTATGTGAAACTTCATGAGACAGTCGACTTTTATGCGGTTGTCGAAAGTGCGATTCGAAAACAAGAAATCGCGATTGGATATAAAAAGAAAGGACGACTCGCCAAAGGAGGCGTCGTCGTCAATCCCGACAAGAGTGAAACATTGACGTTTGAAGAAGGCGATCAAGTGATTGTGATTGCTCAAGATTAAGATGCCCGACAAAGGCGTCTTTTTTTGTCGACGCAACCTTGATTTCAAAGCCTTTCTATTATATATAGCAAGGAAACTTTTTTAATAATACTTATTATTAAGATAGAGCCCAACGTTTTTTTCAAGTTTTTTCGATTGACAAGGGCGTGTTGGATGAGTAAAATGGGATGATGAAACGGGGTGGCAGTATGTCAAAAAAGCTCGTCATTGTAGAAAGTCCATCGAAATCGAAGACCATTGGACAATATCTTGGCAACAATTATCAAGTCCTTTCTTCGAAAGGCCATATTCGAGATCTCGCCATTAGTGGACCAGGCGGACTGGGTGTGGACGTCGAACATCATTTCAAACCGACGTATGTCGTGTTGAATGACAAAAAGCTCATTGTTAAAGAACTTAATCAAGCATTAAAAGATGCCGATGAACTCTTTCTTGCGACCGACCCCGACCGCGAAGGGGAAGCCATTAGTTGGCATCTCAAAGAAACCTTGAATGTTGGCAAAAAGCCGTTCAAACGAGTCATCTTCAATGAAATTACCAAAGATGCTGTCAAGGAAGCATTTGACCAACCTTTGGAAATTGATATGGCTTTGGTCGAAAGCCAAGAAACCAGACGAATTCTCGACCGGATCATTGGATTCAAACTTTCCAAACTGCTTCAAAACAAGATCAAATCCAAATCGGCAGGACGTGTCCAGTCGGCTTGTCTGAAATTGATTGTGGTCAGGGAAAAAGAAATCAATGCCTTTGTCGAACAAGAATATTACGATGTCGCGGCGATTTTTGATGGTTTCCGCGCTGGCCTCTATAAATACAAAGGAAAGACACCAAAACTTCTCGACCGTGAAACCAAAGATGCTGTTTTGGCGAATTTAGGCGAGGAATACATCGTGGTCTCAGCCGAAACCAAACCGAAATCGACCTATTCGAGATTGCCTTTCATTACCTCCACCCTCGAACAAGAAGCCTCTACCAAGTTTAACTTTACTTCCACGAAGACGATGCAAATAGCCCAACGCCTTTACGAAGGTGTGGAAATTGGATCCGAATCAATTGGTTTGATTACGTACATGCGTACCGATTCTACGCGGATTTCTCAAGTGTTTCAAAAACAAGCTGGCGATTTCATCACCAGCCAGTTTGGAAAAGAGTATCTTGGATTCGCCCGCAAAGTATCCGCGAAAGCCAATATTCAAGACGCCCATGAAGCGATTCGTCCCACTTCCGCATTTCGCACTCCGGAATCAATCAAACGGTATTTGTCCAAAGACGAGTTCCAACTGTATTCGATCATCTATTCTCGCGCCGTCGCGTATTTCATGAAACCTTCAATCTCCGATGTGACGACAGTTCTCATTGAAAACCATGACTCCTTGTTTAGAGCGAGTTCCTCGAAACTGGTATTTGATGGGTATCTCCGTCTCTACGGCAACTACGAATCCAAAGAAGACGAAGAAGAATTGGAAGCCTCGATGCCTCCGATGAAACAGTTCCAAGTATTAAAGGCGCTCTCTGTGGATGCGAAGCAACAATTCACGACTCCGCCACCACGTTATTCCGAAGCGAAACTCATCAAAGAAATGGAAGACTTGGGAATTGGACGTCCTTCGACCTATGCGCAAACGATTCAAACTTTGAGGAATCGCCGTTATGTTAGCATCTCCGACAAACGCTTTATCCCTACGGAACAAGGAATCAAAACGATAGAAAAACTCGATGAGTATTTCAGTGAATTCATCTCTTCAAATTACTCCAAACAAATGGAAAACGTCCTCGACAAAGTCGCTTCCAACAAAGAGCAAGGCGAGAACGTATTACGCGAATTCTATGATTATTTCACACCGCTCGTGGATCACGCGAGTCATAAAATGGACAAAGAAAAGCCAGAAGAAACCGGTGAAATTTGCCCGAAATGTGGACATAAGA
>JAQVKB010000010.1 GCA_028694875.1 Candidatus Izemoplasmatales bacterium | reverse complement strand
GACATCGTAATCCCCTCCTATACATTGATTATACCATGATATCGCAATGGAACTGGCTTATAGAACTCAAAGACTGCGTAAAGAGGTGACAAGATGAATCTTGTGATAAGACCCTTAACCATGGATGATACCATTCCATATTTGAATTTTTTTGATCGAGAAGATCACAGTGATGATCTTCAAGAACATAAATGTTACTGTGTTTGTTGGAGTTCGGATGATCACCGACAAGGATTGGAACGAATGAGTACGGCCGCCAAAAGACGAGATCTGGCTGCACAATATGTTCGTACTGGATTGATTCGAGGATATCTAGCTTTCGATGGAACTCGTGTAGTAGGTTGGTGTAACGCCAATGCGAGATCAGAGTACACCCATAGTATTAGTTGGATAAGAAATCTACAGGAACTAGATACATCGAACTCGGATGATCCATTCGTGAAGTCCATTTTCTGTTTTGCGATTGCTAAAGAATATCGTAGAATGGGAATCGCAACCAAACTTCTTGAACAAGTCTGCAAGGATGCTTTTCGAGAAGGTTATCAATATGTGGAAGCTTATCCGAAGAGATTTTTGAAAAAGAAGGACGATTTTGAAGGACCGCTTACGATGTATCTCAAGCAAGGGTTCTTCATCAAAGAAGATATCGGGCACTACCTCGTTGTCCGAAAGCAATTGCACTGAGTTCTATGTTTTTCACAAGCCATTGAAGATTGAATCAATGGCTTTTCTTTTTGGAAGTCGTGTCAACGATGCGTGTACCGAAGAAAGATTGATGTTTGTATGAATTCAAGGTATAATGAACGCGAGAGTGAGTGATGCCCATTGTCGATCATTGGTGATAACATACGAATATACCGAAAGAAAAAGAAGCTAACCCAGCAGATGCTCGCAGATCGTTTGTATGTGACAAAACAAGCGGTGTCGAAATGGGAAACTGGAAAAGGACTCCCTGACACGACGATATTACTTACAGTATCGAAGGAACTCGAGATCAGCATCGATGAATTGATGGGAGATCAACCCAGAATAAAGAGAAAAAAATGGTGGCTATTACCAATGATTTTGGTTCTCGATTTGATGCTACTAACCTTAATACCAATAATTAACGCCATTCAGGAGCGAAACGCGTATGATGAGTACGCTCTCAAGTTGGAGTCAATTCTAGAAATCAATATGCCAGTTCGAGGCCGTTTTGTTTCGGAATCATTTCCAGAATGGACGGCGTATGGGAATCTTTTCGAAATCCAACAAATGAGTTATTTTGTGTTTTCAGATACTTCTGAGCGAGATGATTTTGAGAATACCCTTTTCTCCTCCACGGAATGGAGACAACATTTCTCCGATGAGGAGAAAGATTTGATTCCTTTAGGACTTCAAAGCTATTTATTGGTTGGAAATTATTTTTACGTTTGGAATTCGAATCAAGAAGATTCCTTTGTTTCCTGTGATATCAATCTCTCATGCCAATATCTTTTCATGATATACCAATCGGAGTATCACCGGCTCATCGTTTTTGAGTTTACACAATAAAGGAAGGACTAGATCCATGAAACGAATCGCTTTTTTATTGTTGATGATGGTGTTTGTCACATCACTGTTCGGTTGTCAACAAAGTCACCTCGTTGAGGTTGAAAATCTTCAAGGCACATATTGGGTTGAGGAATGCGTGTATTTGAGCGTCTTTTCTTCTTCAACATTAGACGCATGTACTTTCGCTACTCAAAACATCGAATACATCGAATTTTCAGAAGACCATATAAGTTATCTACGTTCCGGCACCGAATTGCTTTCTTATGATGATATCAAATATGAGGAAGTCGATGTTTATCAAGATTTGGACGACATCGTATTTTTGGATATCCATGATGTCTTTTCGAATTTTGATTATCGATTTGATCTCTTCCAAAAGCAATACAATGATGTGTATCACGTCTACGAAGGAGACCAGTTTCTTGGTGTTTCGCTCTTTGTACAAGGCGATACATGGTATCTTGCCGAAACGGACTGGATTGGCAGTTCAAACGATGTGTTCATGATTTGGAATGTATATCGACTCTCTTCGTCTGAGACCAACTGAAATGCTCTTTTGGAGCATTTTCTTTTTTCATAGAAAACGGGAACACATTCTTGTATAATGATGATAAGGGGGCGACAATATGAAAGACAAGATCTCTTTCTATTTTGAAGAGTTTGCGAAGTGCCTCGATCCTATTTTTGGATCCCGTCTTATCGATATCGTATTCTATGGTTCGCTTGTCCGAGGTGGTTTCGATTTATTGCGTAGCGATATCGATTTCATCGTATGGATTGACGGGCCACTGACTCCCCAAGAGATTCGCCGTATCATCGAGTTGCATCAACGACTCCGCTTGACTCCTTCCGCAATCAGCAAACTGGAAGGTCGCTATTTAGGAATTTCGGATTACAAAGTGTTGAACGGATATTATGTTGGAACCAATGAATTAGGCTGGAAAGCCCTCGATTGCGCCAATTTCAATCAACTGGAATCGGCGATGATACTGGATTGTTATGACAGCTATTTTCATCGTATTCCCTTAGCCTATTTCCTTCCTTTTTCCTGGAATGAAGTCTATAAGGATATTCAAGATCAAATCAACACGTTCTTGAACATGAGTTTACTGGAAGAAAACATCGCTTTTCAAAAGTATGCCATTGAAGCGAGTGTTCGATCTCTCTACACAGTCATCCATCAAGGTTTTCTTTCCAAACAAGAAGCATTGTCTTGGTACCAAATAGAATATGGTACGACAAACCATCTATCGCCTCGACAATGGATTACGATGATTCAAGAACAAATGAAACCACACCTAGAAATGCAAGAGGTAGCCATCGATGCGCACATGGGATTATAAAGAAATCACCGATATGAAGATCCGAAATATCTATGCTAGAATACTGACGAAACGAACTGGGAAAAAACACAACACTTCGGTTCACGCCACTTTGAAACGCTCGATACAAAGTCAAGTCCTCGCGGATTTAATGGTGCAGTTGCATTTGAGCGAAGAACAAGCGAAGTGGTTGTACAACTCTCATACCGTCCAAGCATATCAATTCAAAGAAGAACTAATGCGTATGGATCCCACGATCACAGACCCGATTATTTATGACTATTATGGATTTGGGTATCGTACGAGGCAACAAGTGTGGCCTTGGATTTGGTTTTTTGTCTTCTTTTTGGTGGTAGCATTGGTGATGATGGTGGTCATCTCCATTCAAAACGGACCTTATGTGGTAGAATATCTCACCATTCAACTAAGTATAATCATTTTCATAGGATTCCTCTTATTCACGATCTATGAATACTATCATTTTGCGTTTATTTTGAATGAGGATCTCCGAGAGCATCGAACAGAGAATATCGCTGGGAGTGTAATCAAATGCAGGGTCCTCAAACATATACAAGGCCGCCGGAGATTATATTTCAATGAAACTTTATTCGCTTTGAAAATGTGGGTACAATCCGAAGATGGAAAGGTTCATGTCGTCTTTTATCCCTTCCTACTAGATGATATCCAGTACTCTCAAAAATCGTTTGGGGATTTTAGAAAGTTTCATCGCGCATTTGTGAATCAGATTTTGAAAGTGAAGGCGTTGGATGCGTCCGTCTACACAAAATCCAAGTTGATTTCTTCTCCCATCCCGAGAATTGACAACATCATTCGTCGTCGTTACTAATCGAAGTTGTATCATAGAGAGATATCAAAGTATCGAATAGGAGGATTCCAGATGTTATTCATGTTGCTTGTCAAAGCGTCGCGGCACACCGAAACCGGTGGCGCGCCCAACAAAGAATTGCAATTACAAATGGATCGATACAACGACGAACTCGAACAAGCTGGAGTTCGTATAATGTCCAAAGGGCTTTATCCTACCGAGAATGCATTACGCATCGCGTTTCCAAACGAGAGTAGCGAGCGCGTTGTGACGAAAGGACCGTTTTCACCGACAGAAGATTTGATCGCTGGTTTTTTCTTGTTGGAAGTGAAAAACAAAGAAGAAGCGATCTCTTGGGCCATGAAAGCCCCTGATCCGATGGGCAATGGAGAAGGTAGATATGAACTTCGCCAAGTGATTTAGGCTTGACATCGCCCCATTCTTTGCCTTATAATGACGTTGAACCCGAAAGGAGTTGATGTAGGATGATTGAAAAAAACTTCCCATCAAATCAAAATATCATAGATACATCAACCCGCAGACTTACGTCTTGAATCCATGATTCTAAGGACCGTTTGTGGTCCTTTTTGTTTGCGCGATGATGTGTCTTCCCAAGAAAGGAGAATTCATCATCGAAACTAATTTGAATCCCGGCATGCATATCGGGACAGTCATCGCGGTCTATCGCGAACGATATCTCGTCGAAATCGGCGAGGAAAAACATTTTATGGAGGTATCCGGTCGTTATCGGTACCTTCACAATCAAAAATCCGATTATCCTCAAGTCGGTGATCTCGTCCATTTTCATATGGCGGATGAATGGATGGGGATTATCGAATCCGTCGGGGAACGTCGCAGTATCTTGTCTCGTGCCGATGTTGGCTCTGTCGGTGAGCAGCAAATTCTCGCCGTCAATGTCGACCTCGTTTTTCTCTGCTTGTCTCTCAACAAGGACTTTCATCCGAAAAAACTGAGAAATTTTTTAACGATCACATACGGGCAAAACTTTGAGACCATCATTTTGCTGACAAAAAAGGATTTATGTGATGATCCAGCTCCATATGTAGCACAAGTTCAGCACATCACCGATGTCCCCATGATGATTGTATCGGCGTTTGATCACGAGGATCTACAGAAGATTCGAGAAGCGATTGGCATGAAGACAGCCGTTTTGATTGGATCGAGCGGCGTTGGGAAATCAACCATTCTGAATCGTCTTTTGGGAGAAGAACGTTTTGATACGAAAACGATTCGCATGTCGGACGCGCAAGGAAGGCATACCACAGTTAACCGCGAGATGGTTCAACTCGATGGCGGTGGGGCTGTGATTGACACCCCTGGAATTCGGGTTGTCTCTTCGTATATCGTGGATGAAGGTGTCTTTGAAGATGTGACCTCATTATCTGAAGGTTGTCTGTTTCGTGATTGTACGCACACGGTGGAACCGGGTTGTATGGTCATCAAAGCCATCGAAGATGGTACGATGGAAGAGGAACGATTTGAGCAGTTTCAAAAAGCGACAAAACTCAATGATTATTATCGACGACGCGAACAAGCGCGAAATCGTATCATCGAGCATCGGCTGAAAAAAAGATAAGCCAACAAAAGACGATGCTTCAAGTCGTCTTTTTTGGTAGGTAATGCATATTGATTGGCATTGCGTGAATTGTCTGTTATAGTGAAAGAAGAGGAAAGGAAGTGAAGTTCATGAGAAAAATCGTCTTATATATTGCGATGAGTTTGGATGGTTACTTGGCGGACCCTAAAGGCGGCGTTTCGTGGTTGGTCGGAGATGGAAGCAATCCTCATCACGAAGGAACCTACGAGTCCTTTTTGGCTACGGTTGGATCCATTGTCATGGGATCGACAACATATCATCAGCTTCGCTATGAATTGTCTCCCGATCACTGGCCATACGACCAGATTCAAACCTATGTCCTATCGCATCAACCTAGCGAAGCTTTGGATACCGTGACGTTGATCAACACACCTATTGTGCCATTCCTTACTGAATTGAAGTCGATGGAAGGAAAGGATATTTGGCTAGTCGGCGGTGCCAATGTTCTCCATCAAGCACTCGAAAATCCAACCCTTATTGATCGCTACCATATCGCCATCATTCCACGAATCTTGGGAGATGGAATCCGCCTTTTTTCGAACGGAATTGCATCGATTCCACTTCGGTGGATTCGCAGTGAGGAATACAACGGTATCGTCGAATTAATCTATGAACCCCTAGAGCAATAAGCGATGAGAACATATGATAATCATGACGGGGTCATGGCACTAAATTCGCTAGAGTCTACTTCTCGAAAAATACAGAAATCATTACAATCTCTCAAGACGAGTTTTCCCTTTTATGAAACAGCAAAAGAAAGAGAAAAAGCGCTTCAAATAGGGATTTCCGCCTTGCATCACTTTTTGAACGAAGAGCCTATCTCCTATGCTGATAGCGAGATTCAACGCACCATTCAAGTCTTCCTAGATATTCAAAAAGAACTCTTGATCATGTCGAAAAAAGATAGTCTTGGAGCTTCTCAAAAAACATTGCTTCAACGAAGATTCATCGCTCATCAAATGGTTATTGAAATACTGGAAGATTCGCTCCATCCATAAAAAAAAATTGTCCACTTTGATTTGAGTGGACATTTTTTATGAACGTTTTTTCCGAAGAAGAGGCGCCTTGTTGAGAATCTGAGTGATATCGATTTCGCTGAGCAAGACTCCGAGAAACACCAGAACCATTCCAATTCCAATCGACCAATCCAATGGATCGTGATAAAACAAAATCGCGAGTATGGGACCAAAGAAACTTTCAGTCGAAATCAAGATTGCAGCTTCAGTTTCATTGGAATGCTTCTGACCTATGCTTTGTAATAGAAACGCCACGAAACTGGCGAAGAACCCAATCAACAAGGCCACCAACCAAAGGCGAATCGTCGTGGGTTGATTCCAGTCGAGCGGTGGAAACTCAGATCGTAAGAACATCGATCCAAGCGATAGAATCGTCACCGTAATCAATTGAAATCCCATCAATGAGATGGGGTCATGTCGTTTCGTTTCTTTACCTAATAAATAGATGTGAACGCCCCAAAAGATCGCGCCGATGAAGGTGTATACATCACCCATATTAATGTTCGAAATATTGGATGTATCCATCGATATCAAACCGATTCCCACGAAAGTAAGAAAAGCGGCGATTAATGTTTTGATATGTGTTTTTCGGCGTTCCGCGAGAAAGACAATGATCGGAAGAAATACAATGTATCCAGCTGTGATCAACGCATTTTTGGAGGGGGTAGTATAGACGAGACCAAGAGTCTGAAAGAAAAAGCCTAAGAACATAAATACGCCCAGATACATTCCGGTTTTCCCAGTCACTTTGAATGCGTTGAGAATTCGTTTTCCAAAGAGAAGAAACAAAAAGAATGTCGCACTGGCGAAGCGGACAAAAAGAAGCTGAGAGTCATCCCAGCCAGAATCCAAAACATATTTGTTCACGAGAAATCCGGTTGCCCAGATGAGTCCCGCGGTAAGTAACACACCACGTGCAAGATTTCGATTCATGGAAGTACTCTCCTTGTTGCAATTCACGCCATTTCATTGTATCACAAATCACGTTGAAATATTCCATATGATCTCTTGGAAAGTTAGAGAAATGGTTTCAAGCATTTCTTTTCCGAAATGAAACCAAATCGGGTATGATACAAGTATCAAGTCTATTTCATAGAAAGGAAAAATGATGCGCGCTTACGAAGCATTTCTCAATACCATTCCAGACCAAAATCACCGAAATCAACTCCAACAATTGTTCCAATGGATTGATGAAACCTATCCATCCCTGGTATGTGAAATCAAATGGAATCAACCGATGTATTTGGATCATGGGACCTTTATCATTGGATTCAGTGTATCGAAAGGCCATTTTTCAGTGTCTGTTGAAAAACCGACCCTTGAAGCTTTCTCCGATCAAATTTTGAAAGCGGGGTATGAACGAACCATGATGCTATTCAAGATCAAGTGGGGACAAGTCGTTGACTATCCCTTGTTTGCTCAGATGATTGAAACCAATCGACGCGAAAAAGAAAATTGCACTTCTTTTTGGCGAATATCCTAAAGAAAATCAATTCCTTGTTGTCCAAAAAAGTCACTTTATGATAGGATGAATATCAGAAGATTAGAATGACATCGAGGAAGATATGAATAGTCGATCAAAAATCAAGATGAATCATGACCAGATCACATCCCTACTGCACGAACTGGGATTTGACACGGTGGAAAATCTGAAACCACTGGGTGCAGGAGAGTTCAATGCCGTATTTGCTTTTGATTCTCTGCAGGAGCATTATGTGTTGAAAATTGCACCTCGAAATGATTTTGAAGTGATGACCTATGAACATCAAATGATGTCAAGTGAGGTTTTTTGGTATCGTCAGATTTCACAGAACACCTCAATTCGAGTTCCAAAGTTATATGTGTTTCGAAAAGCAGATGAGAAGACAGCATTCGATTGTTTGGTAATGGAGAGACTTTCTGGAGTCACGATGGATGATTTTCCTTTTTCAAAGGAAGAGAAGGATGCAACGCTTAGTCAGCTCGTGAAGATGGCTTCTCAAATACATGACATTGAGAACTCTCAATATGGATACCCACAAAATGGTCTCTTTGACAATTGGTTTGATGCGATATCTTCGATGATCTCGCAGGCCTTGAACGATGTTGCAAAGAAACATCGAACATCTCGACGCGGAGAAAAGCTTTTGCATTATGTCAAAAAGAACGAGGAGTTATTACGTTCAGTTCCTTCAAGAATGGTCAATTTTGACTTATGGCCATCCAATGTACTATGTGAAAGAAAGGACCATCAAGGAATTCAATTTGCGTGGATCGATCCCGAGCGGAGCTTCTGGGGTGATCCCATCGCTGACTTTGTTTGTTTTCAATTTTTAGTGCCATTCGAAAAGAAAACGGAAGCATTGGCTGCCTATCAAGGCAGTTCCAAACAACCTTTTACCGGCACCATTTCAGAACAAATTCGGTATGCAATCATGGAAGGGTATTTGGCGCTCATTATGGAAGTGGAAAAATATTATCGATATGCGCCACTCTATCCAGGTTGGTCTCGAAATGTCATTGTATCTAAACTACTCTATGCGAGTGCATTTCGTGTTCTTGACCGAACATAAGGAAGTCCATCATTTTTGGACTTCCTCTTTTTTCTTTCTTCGAGGCGTGATATGATGATTTCATCCACCACATTGAGGAGGTTCAGATGGAAATCTTGAATCGCATTCCAACGTTTCGGCCTGAGGACAATGTGACCGGGTGTTGCCCAGTCTTTCATCCCGATCAGTGGGATGGAAAGGTCTTTGACTTTTCCGAGATGCATTTCATGCAAGCACCGATGAAAACACTTTTTCATATTCCCCTGTCGATGAACAAAGTCATGACAAAAGCACAAAAGGCGATTGTGGCAGCCAACGCGGCTTTTGAAGATAAGTATTTAATCTTATCGGAAGATCTTGGTTTGTTCCATGCGACCCATCATTTTCTGGTGAAATCCCCTGTAGAAGGGTATCAGAGTTCCTCCATACCTGGGCATTATCGCGCAAAAGTATTGGATGGACCATTCTCGCAAATCCCAACTTGGATTGAAGAATTACAGAAATCCCAAGAAAAACCTCTCGAACGACTTTTCGCATTTTATACGACGTGTCCTCATTGTGCCAAGTTTTATGGACATAATTATGTCGTTTTGTTTTCCAAAATCGTATGAAGATTGAAGAGATGTTTCTGTCAGTTCGAGAAGAAGACGATCATGACTATGAAGCGTGGGCATTTGATTGTGCCCCAGACAAACTAGCTCAGTTAGTACAACAAGGTATCAAGCAAGCAACCGCATCTTTTTACGATGGAGAAGATCAGCTGCCAAAGGTTGGAACAATTAGCATCATCCTCTCTTCAACAGGAGAACCAGTTTGTGCGATTCGAACTCAATCCATTACGATACTTCCTTTTTCTAAAGTAACCAAGGAGATGGCCAAAATTGAAGGCGAAGGCGATGGATCCCTCAAGTACTGGAGAAAAGTACATCGTATTTATTTTCAGGAAGAAGCTGAGAAACGCGGACTTCAATTTCGTGAGAATATGCGAATTGTGTTTGAGACCTTTGAACTTTGTGAACCCAAAAACTAAAAAAAGATGTTTGATTCCTTTCGGAGGATCAAACATCTTTTTATTTATTCGGTGACAAGTTCTTGTTTGTAAGATAATGCACGTCGATCTTGGAGATATTTTGCAAGCAAGTAGACCAGTCCCATGACAACAAATCCCAAAGCAGCCGTCATCACAAGATAGATGGGGTTAATCATAAACCCTCCCCAGTTGAGATTGCTTCCCCAATCGAAAAAGATTTCCAATGGTGTTCCTGATTCCGGTTTGAAAGTGTAGAAGAAGTTGGATTCTTGTAGAAAAACCAAACGGAATAGGTTGTTAATGAAAACACTCGAGACATATAAAACAGCGACAATCTTTAATGTTTTCTGGAATATCGATCGATTCAACACGACAAATCCTGTGACGTAGGCGTAAACAGCCAGCGAGACAATCAATAAGTGTCCAAAAATATAGGCCATTCCTCGGAAGGTGAGGATGGTCGCGTAATTTTCAAGGGAGTTTGCAAATAAGATGGACATCATCGCTGCAGGTAGATTCAACAAGAGCGCGAACGCGAAGAGTGGCTTGGAGTTCTTCCAAAACGCCAACAACAGCACAAAATTGGCAAAATGACAAATCTGTAGAGGGACGATCTCATAATCAAATTGGAAGTCATCTTTATAAAAAATCTCGATATTTCGCATCACCAAAATCAGAATGGCGAGCCAAGAAAGCCAAAGACCAATTTTACGTTTTTCTTCCTGCGTTTTGTTTTTTGTCAAATATATTAGGATGAATGCAAATACTAAAGGGGACAAAATAAAAATAAAATGTCCAAAACTCCACATCGTAAACGTCATATTGGACCTCCTCGCAACAATTCCATCTTACTCAAGAATGACTTCAAAGTCAATCTTTTTTCGCATGCGCGCGCGAAGAAAAAAGTCACTACAGGAAGCGGCATTCATTTAGAACTTTTTTTGAAATTGTTGTAGAGGAACATGATCCTCCACGAATTCCTTCTCGAGTTCGAAACCGAGTTTCATCAGTAGTTTCTTCGAAGGAATATTTGGAGTTTCAACAATCGCAATCACACAATTTTTGTGATATCTTAAGGTCCAAAATGGTAGCAATCCAGATAAGGCTTCATATGCAAAACCTTGACCTTGATAGGACTTTGACAACGTGTAGCCAATTTCGATGGTTTCTTCATCGATGGTGTGAATCCCGATATCACCAATCAAGTTTCGTTCCTTGGTTTCTATCCCGAGTTGAAACCACGTATCGATTTGATTAGGCAATTCCGATATCATCGAAAAGAACGAATCCATGTCCAAAAGGGTATGAGGAATGAACGACTGATATTGTGATACTTCTGGATCCTTGCGATAGGCAAAAACAAGAGGTTTGTCACTTGGATCCAATTTTCGTAGGATTAATCGTTCTGTTATCAAAATTGGTTCCATACCATCACCTCGCCCCACATTGTATCATAGTTCATTTTCTTTTGTCCACAGTGGTTGCAAGTTCTACAGCGTACATAAGGAAAGGTTTTTAGGCAACCAACAGACTGGACTCAATATGATATTGACTAATTTGAAGGAATTATTTGGGAATCTATTATTTTTGACATGTTTTCATGAAAAAAACCACATTTCTATAATTTGTAAGGGTTTACAGCATCTTCCTTGACTTCAAGTTTTTTGGGGTCTATAATGAATTTATGTTCAAATATGCCTTGTGGCAGAGAAAGGAGAAACAAGAATTCATGAAAGCTTTTGGAAAGACGATGATTGTGACTGGTGCCGGTGGTGGTATTGGGAGACAACTCGTGCTGCAACTTCTGGCGAAAGGCGCGAAAGTTGCGGCGCTGGACGTGAATCAAGAACGACTCGATGAAACGGCGAAAATAGCCAACAAACCCGATGATCTCGCCGTATTTATATGTGATATCTCCAAGAAAGACATGGTTGATGCCACGGTCAAGGAGATCCTTGCGAAATTTGGCACCATTGATGGGCTCATTAATAACGCCGGGATTATTCAACCCTTTATCGATTTGAAAGATCTCGATTACAAAAAGATTCAACTGGTGATGAACGTGAACTTCTATGGCCCGCTCCAT
>JAQVKB010000240.1 GCA_028694875.1 Candidatus Izemoplasmatales bacterium | reverse complement strand
ATCAAAGGCAGTGCGCTTCTCAATGTGTTGAGTTATACGGAACTGTATTACGCGATTCGCGTCACGCAATCCCAAACCTTTGCCTTTGTGGAAGGTTATATTCTCCTTTGGGGTCTTTATTTGGTAATCACCATTCCTTTGTCTCAATTCACCAAATGGGTAGAAAGGAAGTGGGCCATATGAAGATTGATATTCGCAATGTGAGCCACACGTATGATGTGGAAGTCATCAAGAATTTGAATCTATCCTTGTCTCAATATCATTCCGTCGCCATCATTGGTGTTTCTGGATCTGGGAAATCAACCTTATTGCGATTGATGTCGGGATTGGAAGTTCCCTCCAGTGGCACATTGAACATCAATGGCATGGATGTCCGCGAGGAAGAATATCGACGTCATATTGGATTTGTATTCCAGTTTCATAACTTGTTTCCGCATTTGTCGCTGGAAAGGAATATCTCCTTGATCCTGGAAAAAACAAGAGGGATGTCACCCCAAGAAGCGAAAGAGATTGCGATCAAGAATCTGGAATTATTGCACTTGGGAGATCAAATCCAAAAGCTGCCAAAAAATGTTTCCGGAGGACAAGCACAAAGGGCATCGATCGCGCGTGCACTCAGTATCAATCCGAACTTGATCTTCCTCGATGAACCGACAGCGAGTTTGGACCCGATTCTTACCTATGAAGTTCTCCAAGCCGTTCAAGAACTGAAAGGACTTGGAAAAGACTTTGTCTTTGTGACCCACGTGATGAGTTTCGTTCGTGATTTCGCGGATTATGTCATCTTTATGGACAAAGGCGAAATCGTCGAGCAAGGAACCGTGGACATCTTGGATCATCCAGAGCACGAATCGTTCCGTGAGTTTATGAAGAAAGTTCGTTAACATTTTCTATTTTTTAGAAAGAAAAAAACACATCGCACAAGAATTTGTGGATGTGTTTTTTGTTTGTCCTTGAAAATTATTGGGCTTTCCTTTTTTCGGAGAAGTAGATGGGCAAATACATTACAAACATCAAAAACGCGGCCATCAACGAAAATACCAAAAGATATACCACGGGATGAATATCCTTGAAGAACATCAAGAAATCGACAGGAGGGTTGAAAAGGAATAGTTCATCAGCTCCTCCGAATCGTAGATAAGCATATCCTGCAATGAATGCATAAATCGCCAAAAAAATCATCGAGTGACCCAAATCCTTTTTGGTGGGAGTATAGCCCAAAACGCGGTATCCGTAGACCGCCAACCACGCAATCGTCGCATGGGCACCAAAGAAGGTCCAACCATTCCAACGATCGAGCCCCCACGGTGTATCGAAGAAAACAAAGGAAAGCAGCGAACCGAAAGCATAGAAGTAGACAATCTTGTAGGCCCATTCTTTTCGGAAAGCAATCGCGAAGGTCAGACCATACAGTGATACGGCGCACAATGGCATCCGAAACAAGGAACCGGTGAGCATCCGACTTTCAAAGACGCGCCATTCAAAGAGAATGACAAGTCCAATCAAAAAGAATCGCGCCCATAGTTCTACTTTGCTTCCACGAAGTTTTGGCGCAAAGATCCAAAGTGCTATCACCGTCACGATGAATCCCAGAGTTAATAAAATGTGGGCGAGACCGAACCACTCCAGTGGTTGGGTCATTTCGTCACTAAAAAATGCTTGCATGGTATTCCTCCTTTGCCCCCATAATCGAAATTATATCACAACCTTGAAGGTTTTCCAAATAGGGCTTGCGTCAAGTTGCTTTCAATGATAAGGTATAGAAGACGACCTTCAAAAAAAGAAATGAGGAATGTTCATGAAGATTCATATCTTACCCATCGTTAGTGTTCTCCACGAAGAAGCTCGCATCTTTGATGAAACGAAATCTCTGTTAGAAGACATCCAACAATATGGTGACTTCACTTTTCGACAAACCGAGATTTCAACTTTCTATGACGCCGATCTTTCATTGATCCTCGTTCAAAGCGGCGGATCCGAAGGCGCTTTTCTTCAGATGAAATCGAAGCTTCGTCCCCCCTATTACTTGTTAACCTATGGTTCGAACAATTCCTTGGCCGCGAGCATGGAAATCCTATCGTATCTCCAACAAAGTTTTGAATCGGCAGAAATCCTTCATGGGAGCGCCGCATACATCGCCAAGCGTTTGAACGCGCTTGGCAAGAAATCAAGACAAATTCACGCGAGACTTGGTGTCATTGGGAAACCCTCAGATTGGTTGATTGCTTCCCAAATGGACTACGATTTATGTCGTCGTCAATTTGGCATTGAACTGATCGATATTCCCTTGGAAGAACTCATCAAACACTATCACGACGTCAATCTCTCCTTGTGGAAGGATCAAATTTCCTCCGACTACGATGAGCAGGACTTGAATGATGCCAAACGAGTTTCTCTCGCCATCGATCAAATCGTCTCGGATTATCGTTTGGATGGAGCCACACTTCGATGCTTTGATTTGTTAGGTTCGATTCATTCGACCGGATGTCTGGGGCTTTCCTTGCTCAATCAACGTGGTTTGATTGGCACGTGTGAGGGCGATATTCCTGCGATGATCTCGATGATGATCATGAAAGAAATTACAGGACAGCCTGGATTCATGGCCAACCCCTCACGGATTGATACCGATCAAAACCAACTCATCTTTGCGCATTGTACCTTGCCACTGAATATGGCCGAAGAAGTTACGCTCATGAGTCATTTTGAATCGGGGATTGGCGTAGGCATTCGTGGAGAGATGAAGACCACAGACATTACCATCTTCAAGATTTCGAATCGCTTGTATGCGTTATATGTCGCAGAAGGGG
>JAQVKB010000239.1 GCA_028694875.1 Candidatus Izemoplasmatales bacterium | reverse complement strand
CCATATCGAAGGCGATTTGCATATTCATGACCTCGGCTTCTTTGGACCCTATTGTGCGGGTTGGGATTTGGCACAATTGATCACGCAAGGTTTTGGTGGCGTCGCCGCCAAAGTAGAAAGCAGACCGGCCAAACATTTGCGTAGTTTGTTGGGACAAATCATCAACTCAACATTCACCACACAAGGTGAAACCGCGGGTGCCCAAGCATGGTCTTCTTTTGATACGTATGTTGCCCCGTTTGTTCGATATGACAATTTGAATTACGATCAAGTTCGTCAAGCGATGCAAGAATTTGTATTTAACTTGAATGTTCCTACTCGTGTAGGATTCCAGTCGCCTTTTTCCAACCTCACGTTCGATATCATCGCGCCAAGAACGTTGCGTGATAAGAATGTCATCTACGCGGGTAAACTCATGCCTGAAACCTATGGCGACTTCCAGCACGAAATGGATATGATCAATCTCGCGTTTTGTGATGTCATGATGGAAGGCGATGCCAAAGGAAGAGTATTCACGTTCCCAATTCCGACCATCAACGTCACCAAGGACTTTGCATGGGATAGTCCTGTTGTCGAAAAATTCATGGAAATTACCGCCAAGTATGGAATTCCCTATTTCTCGAATTACATCAATTCGGACCTTTCTCCAGAAGATGCCTTGTCCATGTGCTGTCGTTTGCGCCTTGACACCAGCGAACTTCGGAAACGTGGTGGCGGTCTTTTCGGCTCGAATCCATTGACGGGATCCATCGGTGTTGTGACTGTCAATCTTCCACGTATTGCCTATCTATCTTCGACAGAATCTGAGTTTTACACACGTGTTTGGGCAACGATTCATACGGCCAAAAAATCGCTCGAGATGAAACGTCGAATCATTGAACAACAAACCGAACGAGGGCTCTATCCCTATAGTGGACATTACCTCAAGGACATTAAACTCAAGACCGGAGAGTATTGGTTCAATCATTTCAATACCATTGGTTTAATTGGCATGAATGAAGCCGTCCAAAACCTGTTTGGTCAAGAATACGACTTGACGACGAAATTCGGTCAAGACTTTGCGCAAAAGACGTTGTCCTACATGCGTGATGTCATCAAAGACATTCAAGAAGAAACCGGACACTACTACAACCTTGAGGCCACACCCGCCGAAGGAACAAGCTATCGTCTTGCGAAACACGACAAGGAACGATACCCTGATATCATTACGGCTGGTGGCGACGTTCCCTACTACACCAATTCCTCTCAATTGCCTGTGGGCTTCACCGATGATATCTTTGAAACACTCGATCTCCAAGACGAGTTACAATCGATGTATACAGGCGGAACGGTCCTTCACTTATACCTCGGGGAACGGCTGAATGACACGAAAACCGCGAAAGCGATCATCCGCCGCGTGTTCGAAAAATACAAGCTTCCTTACATCTCGATAACACCTACTTTCTCGGTATGTAATGAACACGGATATATCTCTGGAGAACATTTCCAATGTCCTACTTGCGGTAAGCCTGCCGAAGTATATACCCGTGTTGTCGGTTATTTAAGACCTGTCCAAAACTTCAACAAAGGCAAAAAACAAGAATACCGTGATCGAGTGAAATACGTGTATCACCAAGAAGAAGTTTCCACCGAAAAGGACCATCAAGCATGATTGTATCTGGGATGATCAAAACTTCGTTTGTGGATTATCCAGGCAATATCGCCACGGTGGTCTTTACGCCAGGATGTAATTATGACTGCTACTACTGTCATAATCGACGCCTGATTGAAGGACTCGAGGATCTCATTCCGATGGAAGACGTTTTTGCTTATCTCAAAAAACGTATTGGATTGATTGATGGCGTGGTGGTAACGGGGGGAGAGCCCACGTTACAAAGAGATTTGGAAGCTTTTCTTCAACAAGTAAAACAGTTAGGGTATTTGGTCAAACTGGATACCAATGGTTCTCATCCTGATGTGATTCATCATCTCATCGAAAAACATCTTCTCGATTATGTCGCGATTGATTATAAAGCTCCTCGTGAAAAATATCGATTGATTACAAGAGGAGATGGTGATGGCGATCTTGTTTTGGAGACGATTGATATGCTACGCATGTCGGGAATTGATTTTGAAGTTCGTACTACTGTGATTCCACAACTTGAACTTCACGATTTGATTCGCATGGCCGAGGAAATGGCTCCTGTTCCGAAATACGTTCTCAATCCCTTCAAACCCATTGAGTATTTCAAAGCGGAAGATGCCTGGCTATTGGAAGCTTCGATTTACTCCGAAGAAGAGATTCGACAATTTGCGGAAGCCATCAAACTGTACCAACCCCATACTTATCTTCCATTTTAAAGCCGATTGAATCGGCTTTTTTTCTTATCAAGGAGAATTCAAGGTTCAATATGCGATTGCTTTGTGTTATCATGGAAATAGACTTCTGAGGAGGATTTGCATGAAAAAGATTCTTGCCTTCATAACCATCTCTTTACTGGCTTGGATGGTCATGGGATGTACGTTCACCAATACATCCACCACAACCACCACAACGGACGAACGCTTTTGGATTTTGGAAGCGGAATTTTCGTATATCGATACGGTGGTCCCAGAAGTCATGATTCAAGATTATTTGATGCCTGAACTTCAAAACACGGCAATCACTGTCCATTACGCGGTCGCTGGAGACGATGTGAACGGCGTCGTGATTCCTTTCATTCCTGGGCCTGAAGATCATGAAGTCACGTTAACCGTTACCCTGACGTTGAACGATTATCAAGAATCCAAAGATTACACAATCTTGATGCTTCGCGATGTTCAAGGATACGAAGAGTATTT
>JAQVKB010000238.1 GCA_028694875.1 Candidatus Izemoplasmatales bacterium | reverse complement strand
CTATGATGTCCTAGAACCTGTATTGGATCTTGAAACCGCGATTGATCATCCTTCGATTGTTCACCCTGAAGAAGGAATCAAAGAAATGTTTCCAATCGGGTTTGAACCCAAGCGCAATATTGCCGCAAGTTATCAAATGGAAGTTGGCAACGTCGAAGAACGTTTGAAAACGTGTGACATCGTGGTCGAACAAACCTTTACGACCCAAGCCCAAGCCCATGCGATGATGGAGCCTCATACCGTGAATGCACGGATCGATTATCAAAATCGACTCGTGCTCTACTCCGCAACGCAAACACCGTTTCATGTGCGTCGGATTCTCTCGCAGACGTTGGACATTCCATTGTCCCGAATTCGCGTGATCAAACCACGTGTGGGTGGTGGCTTCGGTGGAAAACAAGCGCTCCACGGCGAAATGTTTTGCGCCCTCATCACCTGGCGTACGGGAAAGCCCACAAAGATGACCTATACGCGAAAAGAAGTCTTCGAATCGAGTTATTCACGCCATCCCATGCATATCCAAATGCGTCTTGGCGCCATGAAAGATGGAACACTCAAAGCCATTGATTGCCATGTTCTTTCCGACACAGGAGCCTATGGTGAACATGCGTTAACCGTCTTCATGGTCGCGGGTTCGAAAGTATTGCCGCTGTATAACAAAGTCGATGCCGTCCGTTTCTATGGCGAAGTCGCTTATACGAATCATACTCCAGCTGGAGCCTATCGTGGATATGGCGCGATTCAAGGCAATTATGCCCTTGAATCAGCCGTCGATATGCTTTGTAAGAAACTACATATGGATCCGATCGCTTTCCGTCAAAAGAACATGATGAAAGAAGGCGAAACGTCGCCGATCTTCGCCATCATGGGCGAAGGAACCGAAGGCACCGCGATGATCATGGAAACATGCAAACTCGAAGAGTGTGTGAACCGTGGTCAAGAACTCATTGGATGGAATCAGATTTACCCACACAAGAATGTCTCTCATGAAAAGATTCGTTCTGTGGGAATGGCGATTGCCATGCAAGGTTCCGGTATCCCCTTGATTGACATGGGCGCCGCGACAATCAAACTCAATGATGGCGGGTTCTACAATCTCACCATTGGTGCGACCGATATTGGCCAAGGTTCGGATACGATTCTTGCTCAAATCGCAGCCGAAGAACTGGAGTGCTCGCTCGATAAAATCATTGTGTATTCCTCCGATACGGATTTGACTCCGTTTGATGTGGGGGCGTATGCATCTTCGACGACCTATGTCTCCGGAAACGCGGTACTGAAAGCCGCCAAGCGGATGAAAGAGATGTTACTCGAAGAAAGTGCCAAAATGTTCCATGTCTCCCCATCGGAAGTCGCGTTTGATGGATTGACGTTTCAAGTCAACGACAAGTCGATTACTCTGGAAGATTTTTCGAACCGACTTACTTACAATGAAGACCAAAAACAATTGACCGCAACGAGTTCCTATGTCGGTCACAAGTCACCACCGCCCTTTATGGCGGGATTTATCGAAATCTTGATCGATCGTGAAACTGGTGAAATCGAAGTCGAAAACTATGTCTCAGTCGTCGATTGCGGAACCACGATCAACCCGAACTTGGCCAAGGGTCAAGTCGAAGGGGCGATTGTACAAGGCCTCGGAATGGCACTTTATGAAAATGTCGTTCTCACATCAAAGGGAAAAAACGTGACTTCGGATTTCCTCAATTATAAGATTCCGACACGTAAAGAAATCAAAAAACTCACGACAGAGTTTGTGGAGTCTTATGAGGAAAGTGGACCTTTTGGTGCCAAGAGCGTGGGTGAAATTGGAATTGATACCCCACCAGCCGCTCTTGCCAATGCCATTGAGAATGCCCTCGGCGTTCGCATGACGTCTCTTCCTATGACACCCGAAAAAATTATGCAAGCTTTGAAAGCGAAGGAGAAAACATCATGAAAAAACAAATTTTACAAATCCTCTATTTTGGCGCCCTTTGGGGCTTTCTTGAAGCGACACTCGGTTGGGCGCTTCATTGGGTTCCTGCCTTAATCTCCGGAACCATCCTGTTCCCGATTGCGACACTCATCATGTTAAGAGCCTACCAAGATAGCGAAAGCAAAACTGTCGTCTTCATGACAGGTGTTGTGGCGGCGGCCATCAAATCCGTGAATTTTTTATTGCCGAACCTTTCCTTCTTTAAGGTTTTGAATCCGATGATTGCGATTCTTGCGGAAGGTCTTGTTGTGGTCGCTGTCATCGCATGGGCTAAGCAAAAAGATTGGAAACAGTTGGCGGCGTTTTCGCTCGTGACGAGCATTGGATGGCGTGCCTTATTCTTAAGTGTTCAAGCCATCGAAGGAGTCATGACTGGCATGTTTTCACCTACACTACTTTCGACTTCATCGATTCTATCATTCACGTTGTGGAATGGTTTGATTGCAGCGGCGATGACATTTGCTTTTGTGATGATTCAAAAAACTTGGGTCAAACGCCCGATTTCTTTATGGCAATTAAGCCCCACGACAGCCGCCGTTGCGATGGTATTTTCAATCGCGGCTACCGTTGCGGTCAAGTTCCTATAACCGATGGAAGCGTTGTATCGCAAAATTCTTGAATTCCGAGCGCAAGGCGTTCCTTTGGTGTTGATTACGGCCGTCGAAAAACAAGGTTCTGGTCCTGTCGAAGTTGGCAAAAAAATGATTGTGACCAACCTTGGTCAATATGTAGGTACCGTAGGCGGAGGAACTCTCGAGCATTATGCCATCAACAAAGCCAAATCGATTTTCACCACCCGAAAACCTTTGATGGAACGATACGCTTTAACCGAAGGTGAGATTAT
>JAQVKB010000237.1 GCA_028694875.1 Candidatus Izemoplasmatales bacterium | reverse complement strand
TTTGGCGTAATTGGTTGACGCGTGTTTCAATTGGTAACAAATCCTCTTGCGCTTTGATTTCGTCAGAGGAGAGCTTTCCTTGTTCCTCAAAGAGTTTACGACGGTTGTTGTTGTAACCTTGGATTTCTTCGCGAATTGATTCGTATTCCAAACGAATGTTGTTGAGGTTTTCCTTCGGCAAATTCTTCTTCTTTTCGACGAGTTCTTTGCGACGCGCTTTGTTTTGTGAAAGCGACGTCGTCGACGAAATCATTTGCGAGAGGTCGTTCAGTTGCAAGGCATCGAGCGCTTTGTTTTCTTCGGAGATCATCGTAATCTGATCTTGGATCACATTGTAGCGACTCTTTGCATCGACAGCTTGGGCACGCCATTTTTCGAGTTGGAGTTCTCTGGCTTTGCGTCCAATGAATGGTTTTTCCGTATTTTTGTTGAGACTTCGGACCGTGTAGGAACGATAAACCATGCCCGAAAGGGTGATCGCCTGCGGATGTTTTTCGAGGTCCTTGACATCATCGACCATGATCAAGTTGCCGATCGTCATGTTGATGAAGTGAACGGCATCGACATTCTCGCTTTCGATAATCGAAGCTAGCGAATTGTCTTGGCACGTCGTGAAGTGTTGAATCTTCTTCGTGTTGACGAGGCCAATGCCATAGATGGATTGGGAATCCTTAATGCGGTTATAGATTTGAAGTGCTTCGTCGAAATAACGTGGTTCAACGATCAAGTTGAAACGTTGTTGTCCTAAGTAGTCTTCGACCGTATCTTGCCATTTCGGGTCTTTGACTTCGAGAAGTTCCGCAAGAACGTGAACGGAGATTTCCGCACCGAAGCGTTCTTTCAGTCCTTCTTCGATTTTTTCCTTCAAGCGCATGATCATCGGTTGATAGCGCACCTTATGATTTTCGAGGTCTTTGAGGGTTTGATAGATGTCGTTGATCTCCGTCACGAGGTTGCGTCTGGCTTCTTCCAACCGACCGGATTCTTTGGTGTTATCTCCCTGAATCGTATCGAGTTCTTTTTGAATCGAAAGGAGTTGCAATTTGACTTTTTCATAACCTGATTCATCGATGCCACCAAAATCGATTTTGGCAAGCTCTTCATAGATTTTTCGGGGATGCTCGTTCTTGAGTTCCGCAATAATCGGTTTAATTTTTTCAATGCGACGGTCGAGATAACGACGAATTTCTTCTTGTTCTTCGATTTTCTTCGTGAGTCCAAGGATTTCTTTGTCGTAGATCTCTTCGGATTTGAAGGCCGCATCCGCTTGAAGAAGCGCATAAAGTTCCTTGCTGCGTTCATCGAGGATTTCGAGTTGGTCTTCGATCTCCTTGACCATTTGACGATTCGTCTGACGGTTCAAGTTAATTTTGTCGAGGACTTTCGACTTTTGTTCAATTTGCGCTTTCCAACTTTCCAAATCGATGACATTCAGGAAGTATTCTAGGAAGACTTTTTGCTCTTGGTTCTTTTGGATGTCTTCATACAAATCCTTCATCTCTTTGAGTTCTTGAACTTTTTGTTTGATGACTTTGAGGGTGGCTTCTAAATCGCGGTAGGCATGAATCGATTCTTTGATCGATTCGACATCCAAGGTCTTCTCTTCCAGCAAATAATGGTAAATGAAGTCTTTGACGTCCGCAATCGGCTTGAAAGCCAACGCTTTGGGAAGCAAGGAGAAATAGGTTTCGTTGATGGACCCAAACAAGCTTCGAAACGAGAGTTTCGCTTCGCGTCGGGTCATAAATACTTTTTCGGCGACACGTGCTTTTTTGAAGGTGAGCGTTGTCAAGATTTCGCCTTGATCGGAGACAAACAAACGTTCCTCCATTTTTCCTTCGAGGGAATAGAAGATGACTTTCGGAGGAAGGATTTCACCGAAGACGTCGATGACGGCACCGACGGTGAAATAGCTACTTTCGTTTTCATCGAAGAATTCGAGCGCGATGTGTCCGGTGGTGTCGCCTTCCCGCAAATATTCATGATTATCGATACCAAGTTTGCATTTTACATATCCGCGCAAATCACGTTTGGATTTTTCATTGGCGGCGAGATTGAAGATTTGATCTCCTGCAGTAATCACGAATGCAATCGCATCGACGATGGTTGATTTTCCGGTCGCATTCTGTCCAGTGATGAGGGTATTGTTGCGAATATAAATGGTTTCGTTGGAAAAGAAGTGCCAATTGATCAAACGAACTTTGGTAAGTTTTTTCATTCTTCTTCACTTCCTTCCGTTGCGCCTTCCATCTTGCGTACGAGATCATAAACTTCATTGATTTGTTGGGTTTGAATCGCCATCAAGATGGTCGGATAAATCACAACTTTGGTATTACCCTGGGTAATATCGCCAAGGGGTTCAATGAGATTGTGTTTTTTGTAGAGTCTTAAAATTGAAACAAGATCGGTTTTGTTGATTTTCTTTTTGATCTCCAAAGCATCATACTTCATATGGATTTCATCGACATTGATGACCACATTTTCGTTGATCGATGTTTTCACGAGATTTTGATGATAGAGAATCCGAAGGATCAGCAAAATCAAACTCTCATCGCGTTTGAGACGCATCAAATTACGATTCTCAGGATGACGGAGTTGAACCGCGCCTTGCTCGCGATCAAGGACGACTTCATATCCCATGATGCCGAAATACTCATCAAAATAGTTTTTGAACGAAATCAAGAAATAGTACTGTTCCTTGCTATCGCGTTTGTCTCTCGCAAGAAAACCGGTCGAAAGCAGTTTGTTGCACGTGTCGGAAAAGAGTTGTTGTTGGCCCATATTGAGCGTTTCAAAGTTTTCTAGGATCATGGCTGATACCCCCTGAC
>JAQVKB010000236.1 GCA_028694875.1 Candidatus Izemoplasmatales bacterium | reverse complement strand
CTTCCTCTTCTTTGCGAATCTCCCAGACGTATCCATCGGCAAGCCAGTTGTCAGGACGTTCTTCTTGGTAGCCGTTGTCGATTTTTTGACGGAATAGACCATAGCGATAACGAATGCAGTTCCCGTATCCAGGGTATCCTTGACTGGCCATCGAATCCAAATAACAAGCGGCGAGTCTTCCCAAGCCACCATTTCCTAGTCCAGGATCCGCTTCGTAATGTTCCGTTTCGTTCAGATCGAGTCCCATCTCTTGGAAGGCTTCTTCGACAACCTGACGAACACCCATGTTCATCAAGTTGTTCGTAATCAAACGCCCCATTAAGAACTCCATCGAGAAATAGTAGACTTCTCGTACTTCTAACTTGTCAAAAAGAGCACGGGTATGAATCCAGTCGTTGGCGACGGCTTCCCTTGCTAAAGTTCCTAACACATTGTATCGTTCACGAATACTCGAATGTTCGAGATCCGTGAGATAGGTATTTTTCAAGCGTTCTTTGAACGCTTTTTGAAATGTCTCTTTGGTTTGAAATACCGTTTTATTCATGGGCAACACCTCACGTTAGCATTATATCATGGTTTCTGACGAGGATTCGTCAGAACCCTGTGAGAACGGTTTCGGTTTCCCCAAACGAGAAATCATCATCCGATATAGTTCAATGTAGGATTTCGCGCTATCTTCGAGCGAGAATCGGGAGTTCATCGCGTTGATGATGAGCTGCTTCCACTCATGAGGATGATTTTGGAAAAGCGTATATGCATTTCTCATTTGGAAGAGGAGATCTCTTGAATCATAGTTATAGAACTTGAATCCGTTCCCGCGCTTGGTCAAGAAGTCAAAATGATCGACAGTATCGTTGAGGCCACCAGTTTGTCTGACAATCGGAATCGTCCCGTATCGCAAAGCGATCATCTGACCGATACCACAAGGTTCATATCGGGATGGCATTAAAAACGCATCGGCCCCCGCATAAATGTAATTCGGTTCCGTGGCATCATAGACTAAGTTGAGGCTGACTTGCCCAGGATATCGGGCTTGGATGGATTTCAGACGTTCAATGTAGCGGTCATCACCCGTTCCTAAAATCACAAATTGGGTATTCTTATCTTCTAGGAATTCATCCAAAGCTTGGAAAAGGATATCAAACCCTTTTTGTTCGACGATACGTGTGACCATGCCGAGAATAAACTTCGACTCTCCTACTTCCAGCCCCAAACGTTTTTGAAGATCGAGTTTGTTCATCTTCTTCGCTTCAAAAACATTCACGAGATTGTATTTTTGTTGGATAATCAAATCTTTTTTTGGATGGATTTCTTCCGAGAGTCCGTTGAGAATGCCGTAGAAATCGCGATCGCGACGGTTGATGACTTCCACCAAGTTTTTCGAATAGTATTCGTAACGAAGTTCATCGCGATAGGTTTCGGATACGGTCGAGATATTCGTCGCGGCACTCAGTCCTAGTTCCAAGAAATTGATCGTGGGATGCACGATTTTTGTCTTTTCCACACCCAAGCGATCCAATATCGCGGCGTCGGCGACGCCTTGATATTCGATGTTGTGAATCGTCATTAATGTTAGGAATTTTTCGGTTTCTTCTTTTTCCTTGAGAAGCATCGGAATCAATCCCGTATGCCAGTCATGCAAATGGATGACATCGGGCTTGGTCTCCAACGTCAAGAGGAATCTTGTCGCCGCAAGGTTGAAGAAGGCAAAACGATCGGCGTCATCAGGATACCCGTAAACTTTTTCGCGATCAAAGAAATCATAACTCTCAATGAAATAGTAGTTGGTCGTTTTGTCAAAATACGAATACATCGAAGACTTATACGATTCTTTCCCGTACTCGATAACCATTTCACCATGAAGTTCTAAAAACAAACTGTATTTTTCTTTGATGCGTGGATAAAGCGGCATCATCACTTGACTGGTGACGCCTTGAAGCGCAAAATTCTCGGCCAACGATCCCACGACATCGGCGAGTCCGCCGGTTTTGACAAAGGGCCAGCATTCCGCACTGATTTGCAATATCGAGATTTGTTCGTCGTAATGGATGATTTGTTTCTTCTCCGAGACATAAAGCGTGTTCAAATCGCCTTTGACATGGGCGCCCTCATGCACGGTTGTCTCTTTGTCCAAAATCGCGTATTCGACACTCGAGTTGCGCTCGACAATACACTGGTTCATCACCACGCTGTTTTTAACAACTGCATCTTTGCCGATCTTCGCTTTACGTCCAATCACCGAGTTGATGACGGTACCGTCAATGACGGCCCCCGAAGCGATGATCGAATTCGTGACCTTGGCATCTTTTCCATACCGCGTGGCCGCCGACATCGTCTCTTTTGAGAGGATCGCGCGTTCCTTGCGGAACAATTGACTACGAATCTGAGGCAAAAGCAACTGCATGTTCGCCGCATAAAGGTCATAGGGACTATCGATGTAGTAACAAGCATTTTCAAAGATATAGGGATTGCGAATGAGCTTTGGTGCATAATCAAAGACATCGGAGAGATTCCGATATTGAATCGCGTCATAATTCGTCACATAATCGAGAAGCAGCTTCTTCGAGAGGACAAAGGTCTTCAAACGTTTGTGATCTGCGGACAATACTTCAGTGATGTCAGCTCCCTTGGTCAAATGATCATGTAACAAAACTTGATAGTCAATGTTCCAAACGATATTGGCAGGAGAGACGATGACATACTCTTGCGAACTTCTCAAGAAATATTCGATGTGCTCATACATCCGTTGAAAGGAGATGGAGTCGTCATTGGTCAAATTCAAGTTTTTTGGCGGCAAAATGAAGATGCCGTCTTTACGGCGTGACAAATCCCA
>JAQVKB010000235.1 GCA_028694875.1 Candidatus Izemoplasmatales bacterium | reverse complement strand
ATCTTGAGTGGGATAAGCTACCATATCTTCAATCCCAGCTTGGCGGATTTTCTCGAAGTCCAAACGAGAGGAAGTAATCGAAATCGGATATCCCGCTAAGGTATCTTGTTCGAAGTTTTTGATTTGTTGATCCATCCCATTGGACAACGAAAGAATCAACGCAATCCCGATGATGCCAATGCTTCCCGCAAAGGCGGTGAGCAACGTGCGACCCAGTTTCGTACGAATATTGTTCATCGAGGAGATAAACGCCGTCTTGTAACTCATCGCTGTTTTCTTGAGTGAGAAGGAAGTCGTCGCTTTTTGAGAGTCTTCGACTGGATTCGAATCAGAAACAACTTCACCATCTTTAAGTTTGATAATCCGCGAGGCATATTGATTGGCGAGTTCTGCGTTGTGAGTCACCATGATGACGAGTTTGTCTTTCGCGATTTTACGAATCAACTCCATAATTTGAACGCTCGTTACACTGTCCAAAGAACCCGTCGGTTCATCTGCCAAAACGACATCAGGATTGTTTGCCAAAGCTCTGGCGATTGCCACACGTTGCGATTGTCCACCCGACAATTGATTGGGACGCTTGTGGATGTGTTCTTTCAATCCAACTTCTTCCAGAACCTCAATTGCTCTTCTTCTGGTTTCACTGGAAGAGATTCCAGAGAGCGTCATGCCCAATTCGACATTTTGAAGGACCGAAAGATGTGGAATCAGATTATGGGATTGGAAAATAAAACCTATCGAGTTGTTTCGATACATGTCCCATTCATTCTCGGTGAAGTTCTTGGTCGATTTCCCTAAGATGACCAAATCCCCAGAGTCATACTGATCTAGTCCACCAATGATGTTGAGAAGCGTTGTTTTTCCACAACCTGAAGGACCGAGAATGGAGACGAACTCACTTTGACGAAATTCGATGGAGACACCATTGAGTGCGGCTTGGGTGAAATCGCCGACGGTATACGATTTTTTGATGTTGATTAATTTGAGCATAAGTTACCCCTACTTTCTAAGATATCCATTTTCGATGATATCGAGGTAGCGAATCAGCATCTCTCGGGACTCATCCATGGTTTGTTCTTTCATAAAACTGTTGACCATCACGCTCTTCAACACAGAGAACACGATATCAACCGCCGCTTTCTTTCCTTCCAAAGAAGGATCCGCAAATTGAGATTCATCCAACAAGGGAATCAAGCGAAACAATTTGTCCTTAAAGGGTTGCTCCCCCTTGTTTTCGCTTTTGGCTTGTTCAACGGTGGATTGAAAATACAGCATCATGTTTTTCATGAAATCCTGGTTTTCTTTGCTTTGATAGATGCCATACATATGGTCATGGAGTTGAAGTGCAGTAGCGCGTAATTGACCACCACTTTGCATAAGGGAAGCCATTAAGGTTATCTTGATTTCATCCATCATCGACTGAAGAACAATTTTAAGTAAATCTTCTTTGTCTTCAAAATACATGTAGAAACTTCCGCGCGGGATTCCCGCCTCTTGGATGATTCGATTGATCGATGTTTTGGCGAAAGGCACGCGAGAAAATTCTCTTCTTGCGGCCGATAGAATCGCTTCTCGTTTTTCTTCGGGTAAATGATGAAATGTCATTGTTGCCACAAACTCACCTCACATGCACACATTGTATATGACAGGTTGTCATGTTGTCAAGCAAAAAGACTTGAAATACACGTTTAGACCAAAAACTACACGATTTCTTCACAAAAAAAGAGATGGTTTCCCATCTCACTTCTTGGCCGCATCGCGGAAGATTTGTAGTCCTTTGGTGGTCAAAGGATGCTCGATCATTTGTTTCAATACTTTGAATGGAATCGTGGCGACATCGGATCCTGCGAGCGCTGCTTGCTTCACATGCTCTGTGTGGCGGATGCTCGCTGCGATGATCATCGTTTCATAGCCAAAATTATCAAACGCGACACGGATATCTTCGAGTAACTCATAACCCGCGGTGTCCGTTCCAGTGGCGTCATCAAGACGACCCATGAATGGGGATACAAACGTAGCGCCGGCTTTGGCGGCCATCAACGCTTGCGCCACGCTAAACACGAGCGTGACATTGGTTTTGATGTTGTATCCCGAAAGGACTTTGGTGGCTTTGATGCCTTCAAATGTCATCGGGACTTTGATGGTAATATTCGGATGGATTCTGGCATATCCAAATGCTTCCTCCACCATTTGCTCAGCACTGCCTTCTTGGACTTCAGCACTGATTGGGCCATCAATCAGTCCCGTGATTTCTTTGATCACATCGACAAGGTTTTTTCCTTCTTTGGCAATCAAGGATGGATTCGTGGTGACGCCATCAATGATTCCCCAGGTGCTGGACTCCCTGATTTCTTCAATGTTTGCGGTATCGATGAAAAATAACATGATCTTCACACTCCTTTTCGAATCCATTATACCATCGATTGATTCAGTTTGTGATGAACACTACTCAAAAGCGATGATGAAATCGCTTCGCTCTCTTGTTTGGTCTCTTCGATGAAGCGAACATACATCGCAACCTTCTCTTTGTCAGTGAGTGAAGGAAGATTAATCTTCATATTGAGGAGCGCGCCTTCTAAACCGGCATGCAGCAGCAAGGCCCCCACTCCGATATCGGAAATCGCGGAGGAATTCCCATATTCGACGAACAAGTCGAGGAGATAAAGCGCGGACAACGATCGTTCTGCCACCGCTTTTGGAGTTTCAATGCCGCGAATCGTGGCATCTTGGATGCGCAAATCGCGAAGCTTGATTTCTTCTATCGTTTCTTTGGGAAGACGATAAGCTTCCATCATCGATTGGAACGCTTTGGTGTCCGCATCGATCAGTCCAAGCATGCAAGAGCGT
>JAQVKB010000234.1 GCA_028694875.1 Candidatus Izemoplasmatales bacterium | reverse complement strand
GTTTACGAAGGCATCGATTTGGTGAAAAAAGAAAACTGCGACTTTGTTTTGGCTGTCGGCGGGGGATCTGCCATTGATTCTGCCAAAGCGATTGCGGCAGGAGCGCTCTATGATGGTGATTTTTGGGATTTCTACGACCGCAAAGCTTCGATTGAGAAAGCCTTGCCGATGGGGGTTGTGTTAACCATCCCTGCGGCGGGATCCGAAGCTTCGCAATCGTCGGTGATTACCAAAACGGATGGCATGTTGAAACGCGGAACGGTTTCACGATATTATCGTCCCCTCTTTGCCATCATGAATCCCGAATTGACGTATACGTTGCCGATGTATCAAACTGCGGCGGGAATCGTCGATATGATGAGCCATATCTTTGAACGCTATTTGACCAAATCGACGGGTGTTGATTTGACGGATCGATTGGCGGAAGGAACGTTGGTGTCGATCATCGATGCCGCGCGCGTGATTCTCAAAGATCCAAACAATTATGACGCCAGAGCGACCATCTGTTGGGCGGGTACGATTGCGCACAATGGCACGTTGGGAGTAGGACGAATCGAAGATTGGTCCACCCATGCTTTGGAACATGAACTCTCGGCCTTGTATGACTTGACCCATGGCGCAGGTTTGGCCGTGATGTTTCCAGCGTATATGAAGTATACCTTGGAAGAAGATGTCAATCGATATGCCCAACTGGCCGAGCGTGTCTTTGGGGTCCCGAGAACAACAGACTTGCGTCAGATGGCGCTCCAAGGGATTTCCGAGCTTGAGAAATTCTATCATGAAATTGGGATGCCTTTGACTTTTGAAGAAGCCAAGGCTTCGAAAAAGGATATTCCACTCTTAATTGAGAAACTTCGCATCAATCGCGGTGAACGATTGGGTCAATTCAAATCGCTGACCATGGAAGATGCGAAAAACATCTATTTACTCGCATGTAAGAACTAGAGGACTTCGGTCCTCTTTTTTTATAATGAATTGATTTTTTTGTAATATTTTAATAATAAACATGTGTTTACTTTATTAAAAGGAGAGTCTATAATGGACTTGAAGGAGATGTTTATGATGAAAGCATTTGTGACTGGTGCGACCGGGCACATTGGCAATGTGCTTGTCAGAGAACTGTATCGACAAGGCTGGGTCGTCACGGCGTTGTCACTTCCGAAAGAACGAATCGATTATATCGAACCCTATGCGACTGTCGTCGAAGGAAATATTCTGGATCTTGAACAAATGAAAGCCTTGATTCGTGATGTGGATGTCTGCTTCCATTTGGCTGGCATGGTCGAAATTGGCGCAGGAAAGAAGAAGACACTGTACCGCGTGAACGTGGATGGAACGAAGAATGTGTACGAGGCTTGTCGTATCAATCATATTCCTCGGATGGTCTACACCTCTTCCGTGCATGCGCTTCAAGAATTGCCACACGGGGCTTTGATGGCAGAAAGCAATCAATTTTCACCGGATCTTGTGAAAGGGCATTATGCCAAATCGAAAGCCATCGCAACAGGGTGGTTGCTTGAGCGCCCCTTGGAAGGAACTGAAATCGTCATTGTCCATCCCTCTGGGGTGATTGGACCTTACGATTACCAGCTCTCCAACATGTCGCAATTGTTTTTGGATATGCTGATGGGGAGATTGAGAGCGTATATCGATGGAGGATACAATTTTGTCGATGTTCGAGACGTTGCCATAGGCATCGTGAGTGCGGCGAATCATGGTATGGATCGAAGGTGTTATTTGCTGTCAGGAGACCAAATCTCCGTCAAGGAGCTTCTCGATACGATTTCGATTCATGAGGGAATCAAACCTGTCAAAACGAGACTCGCCTATGGGTTTATGCGATCGATGAGTTACTTTGCGGAAGCCTATTATCGTTTGGCACGACAAAAACCTTTGTTTACCCATTATTCAATTGTGGTTTTGCGTTCGAATGCCAATTTCTCGAATGAACGTGCCAAAAAGGAATTGGGATTTGAAACGCGTAATATCTTGCAGTCGATTCGGGATTCGATTGATTTTGCAAGAGCCGAGTTTCTCGTAAAACGCGGGAAAAAGTATATTCGAAAAATCTAATGTTAACGGAAAAAACGAGAAAGTAAACTCATTTATTTTCTCGTTTTCTATAGTGAACTACCTCTCATATGAAATACTAGAATTTGTGAGAAATCATCCACGGATACGTTTACAAAAATAGGAAAATTGATATAATGGAACGTGGGTTGTGGCTTACTGGGGGTACGTTTTTTGAAAGAGCTTTTTGAGTTAGCACCAATATTTTCCGATTACATGGTATTTCAAGCCAATAAGCCCATTCGGGTGTTTGGTACATGTAAAAAAGGGGCAGAAATCATTATCACATTTCCTCACCAGGAAGTGAAGATCAAGACCAAAGAGGAAACTTTTTCGGTCGAGATCTCCGCGATGGACATGACGCGAGTCGGGTTCGCTTTTTCAGTATCCTCGAAAAAGCAGAAGACGGTCTTGTATAATTGTCTTGTTGGCGAGGTTTTTTTCATCGCTGGTGCCTGTTGTGCGGCGTTTCCTCTGAAAGAAGGGTATTTACCAGTCATTCGCGAGTATCCCATGGTACGGTTTCTGTCGATTCCGAGAAGCCCTTATGAAAATGCCCATGAAGAGTTTCCGGAGTTGTTTCAACAAGAGTCCAAATGGAAGATTTTAGGGCCTGAATACGCCCCCGATTTTAGCGCCTTCGGGTTCCATTTGGCATCGTTTTTACGAGACAGCCTTTCTTCGCCAATCGGCATCGTTTTGCTTGCGGAGCCCGAAACGTCGATGTTTAGCTTTGTGAGTGAGAATGAAATTCTCAAAAGCACCAAACTTCGTCGCA
>JAQVKB010000233.1 GCA_028694875.1 Candidatus Izemoplasmatales bacterium | reverse complement strand
GGACAAAAACAACGGATTTCGATTGCGCGTGCACTTCTGAAAAATCCTTCGATTTTAATCATGGATGATTCGTTCAGTGCGGTGGATACGAAAACCGAAGAATCGATTCTCCATAATCTCCGCAATCTGCGCGAGAAGAAGACCACGATTATCATCGCGCATCGCATCTCGACGATTCGCGAAGCCGATCAAATCGTGTTATTGGATGAAGGCAAGATTGTCGCGGTAGGAAAGCACGAGGCTTTGCTCGAAAAGAGTCCGTTGTATCTCGATATGGTTTTGCGTCAACAACTGGAATCGGAAATCGAAGGGGGTGAGGATCATGCCTAGAACCTTCGGTGACATCGACAAAACCAATCGGACGATGTCCGATATGGAAATCGTCAAGCGACTCCTGATCTTCGTCAAACCGTTCCTCTGGCCGTTGTTTTTCGCGTTTGTGCTCGTTTTGGGCGTCGTGGGACTTGATCTCATGGGACCCTTGATTCTCGCTTCGGTGATCGATTATTTGGGCGCCGATTCGATGCAATTCTCGCAGATTCTACTTTATGTGGGCTATTACCTCATCATCATGGTGGTTGGAAGCGTGATCTCGTATTTCCAAGCCATTCTTCTTCAAACCACAGGACAAAAAATCATCTTTAACATTCGTGAAAAAGTCTTCAATCACATTGAGCGACTTTCGATTTCACAATTCAATCGGATACCGATTGGCAAGTTGGTCACCAGGGTGACCTCGGATACCGATACCTTAAATCAAATGTACACCGACGTGATCATCAATCTGTTTCGCAACGTGATTACGATTGTCGTGGTCTTTGTCATCATGTTCATCAAGGATTTCCGTTTGACCCTTTATATCAGTGCGGTCGTTCCGTTTGTGTTTATCGCCAGCGTTATTTTTCGAAAGTATTCTCGTGAAGCGTACTGGAAAGTGCGTGGGAATCTTTCGATTATCAACGCCTTTCTATCCGAACATCTGTCCGGGATGAAATTGATCCAAATCTTTAACCGTGAAGAGAAAAAGTACCAAAATTTCAAAGATCAAAATCTCACACTGAACAAATCCTATTTGCGTCAAACCTTCACATTTGCCTTATACCGCCCCTTCATGTACATGCTATTTGTGGTCTCGCTCGTCATCATTTTGTGGGCAGGATCGCTCGAGGTGTTGGCGGGAGTCATTACGTATGGGATGTTGTTTGCGTTCACACAATACATTTCGAAATTCTTCAATCCGATTCAAGATTTGGCGGAGAAATTCGACGTACTCCAATCGGCATTTACTTCAGGCGAACGGATTTTCACGATTTTGGATACCGTTCCGATTGTGAAAGACAGCGTCGATGCGACCGATCTCGAAACATTCCAAGGCGAGATTGAGTTCAAAAATGTGTGGTTCGCCTACAACGAAGGGGACTGGGTCTTGCGCGATGTTTCGTTCCGCGTTCGTCCCAAAGAAACGATGGCGATTGTTGGGGCCACAGGGTCTGGAAAGACCACGATTATTTCCCTGATTGTGCGCAATTACGACATTCAAAAAGGACAGATCTTGATCGATGGCCGCGATATTCGATCGATTACGCTCGATTCACTTCGCGCCAAGGTTGGTCAAATGCTTCAAGACGTATTCCTGTTTTCAGGAACGATTTCTTCGAACATTCGTTTGCGAAACGAAGACATTTCCGACCAAGAGATTGTGGATGCTTGTCACTACGTGAATGCTGATCGATTCATTGAAAAACTCGATCAGAAGTATGAAGATCCCGTACGTGAACGAGGGAACAATTTCTCGGCGGGACAACGGCAACTTTTGTCCTTTGCGAGAACGCTCGTGCATAAACCCTCGGTGATGATTTTGGATGAAGCGACCGCCAACATCGATACCGAAACCGAAGAATGGATTCAAGAATCGCTTCACAAGATGATGAACATCTCCACGATGATTATCGTCGCCCATCGTCTATCGACGATTCAACATGCGGACAAGATTTTGGTCATGCAAAAAGGAAAAATTATCGAAGAAGGCAATCATCAGGAATTGCTCAAACAAAAGGGGCATTATTATCAGTTATACCGTCTTCAATACGACAAAGAACATCTATTAACCGAAAACGCCACTTCATAAGGGACGAATGCATTGGGATTGCGCTTGAATTCGTTGTGCTCGTTTGCATTGTATTTCTGTGGGTGGTATAATCAAGACAGAAAGATGATTCTTCAAAAAAGGGGGGAGAACATCATGCGTCATCATTACGTTCGTTTTCGACGAACGAAGATTTTGTTTTTTGCATGGCTCGCGGAACTCCTATTCGTGCTTTTGTTTCCGATTGGACATGTGTTTCGCGACGTGAACACGTATGTCGCTTATCTCGCGTTGGTGGTCACTTACTCGTTGATGTTTCTTTCATTTTTCTTCGTCATCAAAATTGGAATTAGCGATCCTTTTCACTCGCGTGTCGCTTTTGATGAAAAAGGCATGACGCTTTATGTGAAAAAGATGACGGTTCGTGAACTGTCATGGGAGAACATCGTGGCCATCTCCTTGCTTGGCCACCGGAAAACCATTTTGATTTCGACCGAACCCGTCAAAATCAATTTCATTCAAACGGAGTGGGAGATGGACTTTTCCCCGGGAATCCTCAAAGCCTTCGCACAAGCCTGTCCCAAGCCAGAACTCGCAAAACATGCCCTTGCATTACTCGAGAAACAATAGCCGTGGAATCTTCCGCGGCTTTTTGTTTCTGAATCGGCTAGCACTTCCAATTCAAGGGGCGTTATGCTACAATGATGGAAAGGAGGTAGGACATGAAACGAATCTTTTTGGTCGTTGCGTTATTTGTCGTTG
>JAQVKB010000232.1 GCA_028694875.1 Candidatus Izemoplasmatales bacterium | reverse complement strand
AAAATCTGTCCCAAGTTCATGCGGGAGGGCACTCCCAACGGGTTTAGAACGATATCTACCGGCGTACCATCTGGTAAGAAAGGCATATCTTCCTGCCGAACGATTTTCGAGACAATACCCTTGTTTCCGTGTCGCCCTGCCATTTTGTCTCCTACCTGAATCTTACGTTTTTTTGCCACGTACACTTTAGCGATCTGCATGATTCCCGAAGGCAGTTCGTCTCCGATGGTAAGATCGAAGCGTTTGCGTTTGAGTTCAGCATCCAGTTCCTTATATTTACGCAAGTAATTGATGACAGTCGTACGAATTAGCTCGTTTTTATGAGTGTCAGTCGTCCATTTGTTCAATTGTATTGACTGATAATCAATTTCATTTAATACTTTGGCAGTGAACTTCGAGCCTTTCGGAATCACTTCCATATTAGTATAATCTTTAACTCCGGCTGAAGTTTTACCTTCGGTAAGGACAAGCAATTTATCGATCAGTTTTTTACGCAACTCTTCCATTTTCTCTTCGTATTCTTCGTCGAGTTTTGGGAGAAGTGCTTTATTCGACAATTTGCCTTTTCCTTTTTTGGCAGCTTTAGAAAACAGATTGGTTTCGATTACGACGCCTTTTAATGATGGTGAAGCCTTCAGTGAAGCGTCTTTGACATCGCCTGCTTTGTCTCCAAAGATGGCACGAAGCAATTTTTCTTCCGGCGAAGGGTCTGATTCTCCCTTCGGAGTTATTTTCCCGATCAGGATGTCACCAGGCTGAATTCGTGCACCTATTCGAACGATTCCTCTTTCATCCAAATCCTTTGTGGCTTCTTCACTTACATTGGGAATATCGGAAGTGAGTTCTTCGAGGCCGCGTTTAGTTTCCCTGACTTCGAGTGAAAATTCTTCTACATGCACTGATGTGAAAATATCTTCGCGAACGATGCGTTCGTTAAGAACGATAGCATCTTCGAAGTTGTATCCTTTCCAGGGCATAAATGCCACTTTCAGGTTTTTACCTAAAGCCAATTCTCCGTTTTCGGTAGCGTAGCCTTCTGTCAAGAAGTCTCCTTTTTTAACTTTCTGCCCCAATTTGCACAATGGACGCAAATCCACTGTGGTATTTTGGTTCGTTTTGCGGAATTTGGGAATCTTATATGTTTTGACAGCTTCTTCGAAACTTGTAAATTCTTCTTCTTCACTTCTATCGTATCTAACCTTAATGGTCGTTGCATCAACGTAGATCACTTCGCCATCACCTTCAGCCATGATCTGTGTTCGGGAATCCTTAATAAGTTGTCCTTCTATTCCCGTTCCAACGATTGGAGCTTCGTTTCGCATAAGCGGAACTGCTTGTCGCATCATGTTCGATCCCATCAAAGCTCGGTTGGCATCATCATGTTCGAGAAACGGAATCAAGGAAGCTGCAATAGAGGCAATCTGCATAGGAGATACGTCCATTAACTCAACCTCGTCCGGATTTACAAGCGGATAGTCGGCATCTTCTCTCGCTTTCACACGAGGATTGATGAATCTGCCTTCGTCGTCGATAGGAGCATTTCCTTGGGCAATAATTTTCCCCTCTTCTTCTTCGGCTGCCAAATATATCACGTGATTATTATCAATATCGACTTGTCCATTTGAAACTTTGCGATAAGGAGTTTCGATAAAGCCCAAGTCGTTGATTTTGGCATAAACACAAAGTGATGAAATAAGTCCGATATTAGGACCCTCGGGAGTTTCGATAGGACAAAGACGGCCATAATGGGTGTAATGAACGTCGCGAACCTCAAAACCTGCGCGTTCGCGCGACAATCCACCGGGACCGAGTGCCGAAAGACGACGTTTGTGGGTGATTTCGGCCAGAGGGTTGGTTTGATCCATGAACTGAGACAGAGCATTCGTCCCGAAAAATGTATTGATTACAGACGAAACTGTCTTTGCATTGATCAAATCGATAGGGGTGAATACTTCGTTATCTCGCACATTCATGCGTTCGCGAATGATGCGTGCCATACGATTCAGCCCTACGCCAAACTGATTGTAAAGCTGCTCGCCGACGGTACGGACACGACGATTGCTTAAGTGGTCGATATCGTCAACCACAGCTTTCGAATTCACCAATTCGATGAGATATTTGATAATTTCGATAATATCTTCTTTGGTGAGAACGCGAATCTCGTCAGGAATATTAAGATTCAGTTTTTTGTTTATCCTGTATCTTCCAACATCACCTAAGTCATATCTCTTTTCCGAGAAGAACAAGTTGTTGATAACTTCTCGAGCACTCGAATCGTCTGCCGGTTCGGCACTGCGAATCTGGCGGTAAATATGACGGATAGCGTCAATCTCGGTATTACTCGGATCTTTCTGTAATGTATTATAGATGATGGAATAATCCGAAGCATTAGCTGTTTCTTTGTGTAACAAGATTGACGAAACTCCCGATTCGATGATCTCGTCAATATGTTCGGCCTCGAGAATAGTTTCTCGTTCGATGACTACTTCATTTCGTTCGATAGAAGTAACTTCTCCGGTGTCTTCATCCACAAAATCTTCCATCCACGATTTTAGGACCCTGGCCGCGAGTTTTCGTCCAACTACTTTTTTGAGATTGGCTTTGGACACTTTCACCTCTTCTGCCAAATCGAAGATTTCGAGAATGTCTTTGTCACTCTCAAATCCAATTGCTCGAAGCAAGGTGGTGACGGGTAATTTCTTTTTACGATCGATATATGCATACATGACATTGTTGATGTCTGTTGCAAATTCTATCCATGATCCCTTGAAAGGAATGATGCGGGCAGAGTAAAGAATGGTTCCGTTGGTGTGCACGCTTTGTCCGAAGAAAACGCCGGGAGAGCGATGCAATTGTGAAACGATAAC
>JAQVKB010000231.1 GCA_028694875.1 Candidatus Izemoplasmatales bacterium | reverse complement strand
TATCCTCAAAGATTCAACGCGTAGTGTCGTGGTTGTCAGTGCGCCGGGAAAATCACAAGAAGAAGGCAACAAGATTACCGATCTTCTGTATTTGCTTCATGCGCATCTGAAATATGGCGTGGATTACCAAGCGTTATTTCAATTGATTCGTCAGCGTTTTGAAACGATGGCGAAGGAATTGAATCTTTCATTTGACATCTCCTCGGACTTTGATCGATTGAAAAGCCAACTATCCAAAACGATGGATCTCGAGTATTTGGTTTCGCGGGGTGAATATTACAATGCCGTGTTGATGGCGGAGTATTTGGGTTATGCTTTTGTGGATGCGAAAGATGTCATGAAATTTGATTTCCATGGATCCCTTGACACGGAAGAGACCAATCGCTTATTTGAAAAGGCGTTGGAACTTCACGGCAAAATGGTCATCCCAGGATTTTATGGTAGTTACCCCAATGGACAAATTCACCTTCTTTCCCGTGGCGGATCGGACTTAACCGGTAGCATCGCGGCACGAGCGCTTTCGGCGTCCGTTTACGAAAACTGGACCGATGTCACCGGCATTTTGATGGCCGATCCTAGAATCGTCAAGAACCCCCATAAAATCCATGAGATTACGTATCATGAACTGCGCGAACTCTCTTACATGGGGGCCAACGTCTTGCATGAAGATGCGATTCTTCCGTTGCAAGATCTCGATATTCCGATTCACATTCTGAATACCAATGCCCCCGATGAAACTGGAACGATTATCCGTGCCCATTGTGGCGATGAAACACAAGTGATTACCGGTTTGGCAGGGAAAAAAGATTTCACGGTCTTTACGATCACGAAATCGAATCAAAGTCGAAAAATCTCGGTGATTCAAGATGTGCTCCGTGTGTTTGAACAATATGGTGTCAATGTCGAACATTTACCTTCCTCGATCGATTCGTTTTCGGTGATTGTCGAAGCGACGCAAGTAGAACGCGTCTTCTTTGATTTGATTGGGAAGATTCATGCGCTGGATGGTGTTGTGGGTGTTGATGTCGAAAAAGAGATGGCATTGATTAGTGTCGTTGGACGAAACATGCCCTCTCGCCCAGGCATTGCTGGAAAACTGTTCTCCGAGTTCGGCAGACAAGGCATCAACATCAACATGATTGCCCAGTCCTCTCAAGAAATCAATATCGTGGTTGGCGTGAAAAACAGTGATTTTGAAAAAACAATTCGTGCCATTTACGAAGCCTTTGTTGTGTAACCGGACCTTGTGTCCGGTTTTTTTGTAAGAAGAAAAGTATTGGACCTTTGAAAGTGCTATAATGACTATCAAATGTATGACATCGATGACGAGGTAGACATGAAACAATCATCTAGTGCTAAAGTCTCTTTTTTGACGAAATTTATGTATGCGGTAGGGGATGCGCCGTTTTCATTTTCGGTGACGTTGATTGGCTTTTTCTTGATGATTTATCTGACCAATACGATTGGCATCAGTGCGTTTTGGGCCGGAGCGATTATTTTCCTAGGGATCGTTTGGGATGCGATTACCGACCCCGTGGTCGGGTATCTCAACGACAATACTCGATCCAAACTTGGTCGCCGAAGAAAATACATGTTTTTGTTCTTGTTGCCAATGGCGATTACTTTTTTGATGTTGTTTTCCGTGCCTTCGATGTTACGAAGTGGTAGTGAACTCGAAAAGGTATTGGTCACGATGGCTTTGTATTTGTTATTTACCACCTTCATGACATTGGTGGCAACACCGTTCGGAGCCATCATCAATGAGATTACCGATGATTATGACGAACGCACCAAGATGACGACATTCAGAATGGCGTCTTCCGTGATTGGGACCTTGTTATCGATCATCATCCCGGAGTTTTTGGGACTCGCCAATGCCAGTCAAAGCAACGCGTCTTCGTATGTTTGGATGGGTCTCATTTTCGCTGTATTGATGCTGATCTTCGGATACTCCTCCACACTCGCACTTTATGAACGAAAACGCGATTTGAATCCAACCAAGCATGCGTTTGACTTTAAAAAGTATTTCATTCATTCTTGGAAAAGCGCTCCATTCCGCCAAGTTACTATCATGTACATGTTTTCTGTCGCCCTCATGAATTTCATACAGGGAAACTTGGTGTACTTCATCAATTACAAAATGTTATTACCGGGAATCTTTTTACCGATTGCTGGTGGTGTGATGGTCCTTGCGATTCTTTTCATGCCGATTTGGATGATTTTGGCTTCGAAGAAAAGCAAAAAGACCGCCTATATGGTGGCGGTCACGTTGATTGCGGTAGCCTTGTTATCGCTCTATTTTGTTCCAGCTTATGATTACGCTGGCTATGGCATTCAAACTGTTCAGGCAACGCCTGAGATGTTGTTACCACAATATCAACATCTTGAAGTCTTTTACATTCCTGATATGAATACCGATATGGGTGTGGTCATCAAAGTATTGTGGGAAGAGTCTCCGTGGGTTTACTTTAGTATTTTGCTTCTCGCTTTTGGATTCTCCGGAATTCAAATGTTACCATTTACGATGGTCCCTGATGCCGTGAACTTCAGTGCGAACGCGAAGGAGAAAAAGGAAGGAGCCTATTTCGGGATTGTGACATTCGTTCAGAAGATGGGGTGGGGGTTAGGGATGCTTATGACGGGCATCGTGCTTCATGCCAGCGGATATCTTGAACCAGCCAAAGTCTTTACGTTTGATGCCCAAAACAATGATTTGGTAGGAATGATTGTGTTGCAATCGGATTCGAGCGTTGTGGCCATCACGATTCTCTTCACGTTGATTCCCGCGTTATTTGGCGTGTTTGGGATGCTTTCGTTGAAAAACTATCAAGTTGACCGAGAAGCTTTGGCCAAACAAATCGAAACAATCAATGCA
>JAQVKB010000230.1 GCA_028694875.1 Candidatus Izemoplasmatales bacterium | reverse complement strand
GTGCCGCAATTGGAAACAATGTAATACCCAAATTCGCCACGGCTGGATTCAATCGGGCTATAGACGTATCCAAACGGAACGGTCCAACGCATTGATTGGCCACGTCCGAGTTTCACACGGACTTCGCCAGCGGGCATTTTTTCTAAACATTGACGGATAATGCGAATCGATTGCACGACTTCCTTGATTTTGATATCGAGGCGTGCTCTCGCGTCGGAATAATCCGAGGTTGGTACGTCGAATTCGACTTGGTCGTAACGTGCATAGGGCATGACTTTGCGAAGGTCGTATTCTTTTCCGACGGCACTTCGCATCCCGATACCGGTGACTCCGAGTTCCCATACGACGCCTTCTGGCAACATAATCGTATCTTTGATACGGGGAAGAATCGAGGCGTTATCAATACCGAGGTCACGATATTCATCGATTCTGGATTCCAAGGAATCGCAGAACGCGATAATGTCTTTTTCGATGCCTTCGGGTAAGTCTTTACGAACACCACCCGGAACGATGTATTGATGGTAGACGCGCATGCCGGTGATTTGTTCGAAAATATCGAGAATCGAGTTGCGGTCGGCGTGAGCGTGGTACATCAACGTATAGTTTCCGGTGGGGCCGCCAAGGCCACCGTAGCTCATCAAATGCGCGGAGATGCGCGCGAGTTCTAGCATGATCATGCGAATCCAATGGGCGCGTTCGGGAACTTCAATTCCGAGGAGTTTTTCGGTTCCTTGCGCAAACGCCATTTCGTTGATATCGGGTTCGGGAACGCAGACGCGGGGGATCAAGGAAATGTTATTCACCCAAAGATGACGTTCCATTCCTTTTTCAAATCCGCGATGTAACATTCCTGGTAATAAATAACTCTTTTTGATCAAGTCGCCGTCGACGAAAAGATGAACCGAGGCGTTTCCGTGCATGCCAGGATGTTGGGGGCCAAGGAAGATTTTCATTTGTCTCATTTGACTTGGCCTCCTTTCGTGCGAAGTGATTCGCTTCTCGATTTTCGCGCCGCACGTTTCACTTGTTTGCTGGGTTCGCCGTTGGTGACGACGTACGTTTCCGTGTATTCACGGCTTGGGAATTTCCGGTCGCTATACGCTTGCGGATCGAAATCCTTGCGAAGCGGGGGAATGTCGTCCCAGTTTTCCAAAATCAATTGTTTTTCGAAATCGGGGTTTCCTGGGAACTTGACGCCAAAGAATTCATGGCATTCTCTTTCGTAGTATTTCGCGCCTGGGAAAATCGGAAGAATGGAATCCATCACAGGATTTTCTCTGTCGATTTTGGTGCGAATTTGGATGTGAACAGGTTTGTCCCAGTTCATCACGATGTAGACGAGTTCGAATTTGTTTTCTTCGGGCCAGTCGATGGCGGATAGATACGAAAGTTGTTTCCAACCATTGGTTTTGAGGACAGAAAGAAGATGATGAACATCGCCTTGTTGGACTTCAAACCACACTTGGTATTGGTCAATCACCTTTTCCAATACAGGGGTAAAGTTCTTGTGCACAAGTTCTTGCACGAAGTTGACGTTATTCATGGAATTCGTCATGGACGTCGACCTCCCCGAGCGATTGGATTTGGTTTTGTTTGTACCATTCGTAGTTTTCTTTGTATCGTTTCCAGCCATTGGCTTGTTTGTGTTTCATTTGATCCATCAAATCGACGAAACCATTCATGACCGCTTCCGTGTTCGGCATGCATCCTGCGACGTAAACGTCGACGGGGATGTATTGGTCGAGTTGGTTGATGACGGCGTGGGAGTCATGATAGATGCCACCGTTGATGGGGCAAGAACCGAGTGCGACCACGTAACGTGGTTCACCCATTTGTTCGTACGTGTAAATCAAACGGCGCAACGTTTTGAGCGAGAGGTAACCTGAAACAAGGAGAATATCCGCTTGTCTTGGGGTTGCCATCGGGCCCATGCCCATCCGTTCCATATCATAGGCGGAGGTCATGGCCGGAGGCAATTCGATCGCGCAGCATCCGGTGCAATACATCAGAAGCCAAAGTGAGTTACGACGGAAGTAATCGCCGATTTCCCACCATTTGCGGTCCATTTCCTCCTTGGTCATTCTCGTGGCCGGAGTCCATTTTGTACTTTTCATGTTAAATCACCCATCCAAAATAAATCGCGATGACCGCTTGAATTGACGCAAGCAGGAGCGGCCATTTGTAGAAGAAGGTCACGACCTGATCAATCTTGAATCGACCATTGACATTCGAAATCAAGTTGACGACGGTGTACACCGCGAAATACTTGATAATGAAGTCGATGATAGAAGTACCGCCGCCCAAGAACAAATGGACGAACAAGGACACTTCGATGAAGACTGAAATTTCGTGAAGGATGAAGAGCATCCCGAGTTGTTTTCCACCGTATTCGACCATCGGTCCGGAAGCGATTTCCGCCGGAGCGATATAGGTTTCAAACGGTTTTTTCCCGAGCATACCCATGAGTGCGAGCACACCGACGATGCCGCCGAGTGGGAGCGCAATCAAGAACCAATTGTTTCCAGCCGCTTGTTGGAACATGGCAATCCCAGAAACGGAAGAAGTTCCAGATAACTTGATGATGGTCATCACGACGACCATGAACGGTACTTCGTACGCGAGCATCGTCGTGAGGGCACGCATGACACCAATCGAAGCCCAGGGGTTTCCAGAGCCCGATGCGGACATCGCCATACCCAACATACCCACCGCAAGCAAGTAGACAAAGATGAAGAAATTGTCATACACACCAAACGCGGAGAAAATCGTTCCACCCCAAGTGGGGACCGGCATGAACATCGCCGTGGCGATGATGCCACCCAACGCCATGATCACACCAAAGTCGAAAATCCAACCATGAGATGTCGCGCGCTTCGAAAGCAATTTG
>JAQVKB010000229.1 GCA_028694875.1 Candidatus Izemoplasmatales bacterium | reverse complement strand
GTTCCAAGACCAACTCTATGTGGGATTGGTTGCGGCCAAGGGAGATAACATCTCCTTCAGCAACATCCAAGTCGATGGCTCGATTTCGCTTCATCTCCCAGAACAAGGAACTTACCTTTGGGTAGGTGGAATCTCTGGAACAGCCTACTCCGTGAAGGACTCGGAATTCTTTGGAACGATCGAGGTTAGTCTGGCTATGGCATCACGGCAGGAGGCTTGGCCGGAACAGTTGTGAATGCGATTGGAAACAGCGTCACCGCGGACTTGATGATGGAAGCGAAAGAATTAACGATCGGCGGTTTGGTTGGATTAGGATATTTTGGCATCATCGAACGCAACTCTGTGCGAGCGACCATTTTGGTTCAAAATGCCCTACGGGTTACCGTGGGAATGCTCGCGGGTGGGGTTAGTTCGAGCAAGGTCATGAACAATCTTGTCGCTAGTTCCGTGATGAATGTATCCTTGACCATTCCGACGACAGTCACGAGTTCCATCGGTGGCATGGTCGGAGGGGTTAGTTACAACTCGACGCTGACCAACAATCTGATTTATGCGGATTATTACATCATGTCTGTCAATCCCATCAACATGAGTCCGTTTGTCGGGTCGATGAGCTCCAGTGCTAAAAACCCCGCTCATCTCGAAAACAATCTGTTTAGTGGAGAAATCAATGTGATCAATTATGTGGCGACAACCTTCCAATTGTTGCCGAGTACGGCATCGAATGCGATTGTTTCCAATGACTTCTTCACAGAAAGAACGAATATCTTTGTGAACTCGGATCAAGTCCTCATCGATGGTGAATATTTGGTAAGTGTGTCCAGTGAAAATGACGGATCGCTTTATGCGTCGATGTCATTTGATCCGTTGATTTGGGATTTCTCATCGCTCAATGTGTTGTTTGGTGTTTATCCGACCATACGCCCATAATGCCGATTGGATCGATTTAAATGATTTGTGATCATTTCACAAAATGGAGTAATTCAAAAAACTGCGATTCCTTGGAGTCGCAGTTTTTCATTCTCGGTTTCATCGATGTGAGTTAGTTCTGTTATGGATGACTGATTCGTCTTTTTGGAAGAAAAGCAGAATAATGAATAACCTATTAATGAAAATAGGTGATTTCATGGAAAAACCAAAAGAAGATGAATATTTGCTGATATTATGTAATTATTTTGTTAAAATACATTAAATATTAATAAATACCGTTGCAAGAACGCATTGTATTTTATACAATGGGAGTAATACGAATAGAGGGCATATGTCAAAATATCTGGATTTGAAATCTTCTCTTCTTGATAAGGCTGCAAAGAACCATCTTCCAGCCGTTGTCGAGTTTGAGATCATCGCCAAATGCAATTTGGATTGCCAAATGTGCTATTTAAAGGGAATCCATCATGAAGCGGCTCCCTCTCTTTTGGATTGGATTGAATTGTTTCAAGAAACCGTGAAATCGGGCATGCTGTATGCGACATTGACAGGGGGAGAAATCTTCCTTTCTCCTGATTTCATCGAACTATACAACGCTCTTTACGATATGGGTGTCAAAATCAGCCTTTTTACCAACGGTACCATACTTACCCCATCCATCGAACAATGTCTTCTCAAAAGACCGCCTGAACTGATTGCGCTGACCTTATACGGCGCATCCGAAGAAACCTATGAACTCGTTACCACTCAACGAATGCATTCCCTGATATTTTCCAATCTGGCGCGGATGAAACAACTTGGATTGCCCGTACTCGTACGAACCATCCCCATCAAACCGGTTTTTGACGAACTCGATTCGATGATTCAACAAGTGTCCGAGCTCGGACTTTCTCTTGGTTATTATTTATATTTATCGGTCGGCAACGAATACGCCAAGAAATGGAGATTGTCCCCAAAAGAACTGATTGAGTTTGAATCCAAGATTCGGAATGCTTTTCCCGCTTATCTTGACAAGGTCAAGTCCAAAGGATTTCATGATTGCAATGCCTTAAAGAACAGTTGTTTCGTGGATCACCGAATGAATATCCGGCCTTGTTCGACAGCCCCGATTCCTTTTACAAAATATGAACCGGGAAAGTTTCTTTCCCAGTTTCATGAATTATCCAAGGAGTGGGATGCGCTGGAAGTCGAAGCCTGTCATGGATGTTCGTTCCAGGATGGATGCATTTCCTGCAAAGCCAGACTTCTTCTGGAAAAAGGCATCCAAGAGTGTAGTCCTTATCTGAGCGATATCGCAAAGCGGAGGATGCCATGAAAAAGCGACTCCTGATCGCGGGAATTCCTTTGGAACTCTCCTATGTCTACGACACCTACTTGACCGAACGAATTCATCCCTATGAGGATGACACCATCGTTCCGACTCATCGCATCATTGTCGAAGTGAAAAGTGATTTTATCCCAGTCCACACCTCCCCACTATTTCGTCACAAAAACAGACTCCTTTTCCGTGAAGAGAAGAGCAATATCTTGATGGTGAGAAATGAAGAAAGCGGTCAGTTCTCCCATCAAATCATCTATGATGATGATTATGTAAATGTCTTCCTCTATTTGAACCCGATTCTTCAAGAACGATTACCGGATTTGGAATATCTTCTCAGTGGTGTTTTTTTCTATGAAATGGCACTGACAAAAGGGTTGCTGACAATGCATGCTTCGGCGGTCGTTCATCAAGGGAGAGCATGGATTTTCTCCGCCCCTTCTGGCGTCGGAAAATCCACGTTAGCGAATTGGTTCCTAGAAGCCTATGAAGAGGATTTCATCCTGAACGATGACAAACCCCTTTTGGAACAAACTCCGAATGGTTTCTTGGTCCATGGTTCTCCATGGAGCGGGAAAACATCGCAACAAGCCAATCTCTCGGTGCCTTTGGGACCCATCATCTTTTTATCTCAAGGCCAAACCAATCAAGTAT
>JAQVKB010000228.1 GCA_028694875.1 Candidatus Izemoplasmatales bacterium | reverse complement strand
TTCTTGATGATTGCCAGAAAGCAACACATCAGGGACTTTCATGCCCTGAAAGTCCTGAGGTCTCGTGTATTGGGGATACTCTAAGAGTCCTTCATAAAAAGAGTCTTGTTCGAACGATTCTTGTTTCCCAAGTGCTCCAGGTAAAAGTCTCGTGACAGAATCAATCACCGCCATTGCGGCAATTTCCCCACCCGTTAAGACATAGTCGCCAATGGACAATTCCTCGTCGACCAGTTGTCGAATCCGTTCATCGAATCCCTCATAATGACCACAAATCAAAATCAGGTGTTCCTTTTGGGCGAGTTCTTTGGCATGAGATTATTGGTAAGGAACTCCTTGTGGCGTTAACAAAATCTTATGCGCCTTTTCAACCACTTCGATGTTTTGTAGCGCGCGATAAATCGGTTCTACCGCCAGCAACATGCCGGCTCCGCCGCCAAATGGCGCATCATCGACATGACCATGTTTGTCAATCGGATAATCGCGGAAATTGACAAAGTCGACGTCGATGATATCCGATTGAAGAGCGCGTTTGAGAATCGATTCGTTGAAAATACCGGAAAACATTTCAGGAAATAAAGTGAGTACGGTTATTTTCACAAGAGTCCCTCCATTTCGACAATCTCAACGCGATGGTGCGTGAGATCGACATGGAGGACAAACTCATCGCGAAATGGCACTAACTTGGTGTCGCTGGCCGTCTTGATGACGAGATAATCCCCCGCAGGATACATGCGGACGTCTTCGATTTTTCCAACCTGAACATTGGACTGGAAAACTTCAAGACCAATCAAATCTTGAATATGATACTCATTCTTCTTCAAGTGTTTCCGAGGAATGTCGATTCCATAGATTTCTTTGCCCAAAAAACTATTCACGAGATTAATATCTTGGTACCCTTGAAAGGAAATCAAATCAAGTCCTTTATGAGAACGATATGTGACGACCTGAAATGGCGAAAAACCATCTTCGCTCTTCACGAACACGGTTTTTCCTACGCCATAGCGTTCAACCTTAAAATCGGTCGATGAAAGGACCTTGAGTTCCCCTTTCAATCCATGGGTCGATAGAATTTTCCCAACCAAGACATAATTCATCTGTTTATTTTCCCATCCGATGTTTCATATATTGTTTTGGAGTACGATCTTCATTGAAAATCCCCCAATGTTTCTCTGGTTCAATCGGGTTGTTGGAGCCTTTCCAAGGTTCATCGAAAGCTTCAAAATAAAACATCGTAATGCCTTCTTTTTGCGACCACTCATCGACAGCTTTCAAATATTTTTCTTGGTTTTCTTCGTTCGTTTGTGTCGAGTCCATTTGTTCATTGGACATCGTGGCCCAACCCATTTCCGTGAAAATCACTTGCTTGTCAGGGTAGGCTTCTTTGTTTTCATTGTAATCTTTGAGATTCATTTGAATCGCTTCATCCACATTCACACGTTGCCAAAGCGGATAAGAGTGAATCGAAATGAAATCGACTTCCTTGGCGATGGGAGCCCCTTTCGTACGCCAGTAATAGGCACCTTCACAAAAAGTCACAGGCAGATCGGTTAATGACTTTAAATAACGCGCATGGGCTGCCATCGTCTCCGGAGCCATCAACGCATGATGCCAATCCGAAGTGCATTCATTCCCGACGGACACGGCCAAAACGATGTCTTTGTATCGGTTGGCCAGTGCGGCGGCTTGATCCAATTGTTTGTAGTTATTGACTTTGTGGAACGCGATTTGTTCTTCGGTTTGGAGACCACCCCATGGGCAGTTCGGGTTCGAAATTTCACCGCCAGGTTCCACGCCCAACATCACTTTCAGTTTGATGTTATTCTCTGAAATGACCTGAAGTACTGTTTCAGGATGCGTCGAAACATCATACATCCGAATATAATCAAATTCCTTTTCTAATATCCGCAAATCCTCTAATACTTCCTGATAACTCGGGTAAACATGAGTTCTAGGACTTTGATCTTTCCGGTATCCGGAATAACATACTGCTTTCCCAAATTCAATCATGATGAAACCTCCTACAATCATCCAAATTGTATCATACGAACTGTCATTTTTCAATTGGAAAGAAAAGAAGCCGACGAATCGGCTTCTTGAAAAATAGATTAGGCTTTGACCGTCAGTTCTCCGGCCTTTTTGAGCGTGAGATAGGTAATCACAGGTCCTGTTAATTCGTAGATTAACACCGTTGCCAAAATGACAACTCGAATCTTCTCTCCGAGCAATGTTCCCGCAAACAACGAAGCGGCCGCAATTGACAAACCAATCGAGACCCCTTCTTGTGGAACGAGAGTCCAACCAAGTAATTTAGCGATTTTCTTATCCGCATGCGAAATTCTTGCGCCAAACCAAGCACCGAAGATTTTTCCTCCGACGCGGAATATCGCATAAATCAAACCGATGATACCAATCGATGTGAGCACCGCCAAATCAAGTTCTGCCCCTGATAAGACAAAGAACATCACGAAAATAGGTGGAGTGACAAAATAAATTAAGCCATTGACTTCTTCGTACTTGTTCGATAGGTTCGCAAACACGCCGCCCATCACCATCGCGGCCATTAGACTTGATCCACCGAAGTAATCCGCAATAAAGATGGTGAGGAAGAGCGTCGCTACCACCAACGAAATTCGATTACCACGACCAGTAAACCACTTGCATCCAAACGTCACAATCAACCCAAACACCGCGCCAACACCAACGGAAATCAAGATTTCAAAGACAGGGGCGAGGATTTGCATTGCCAATGAAGTGTGAACTGCCATCGGATCAATGGCATTGGCAATCGACACCAATACACCAAATAGCACAATGGCCACGGAATCATCAATCGCGACAACGCTCATCAATGTTTCCGTGAGTGGGCCTCTGGCTTTGTATTGTCGAATCACCAACAATGTCTA
>JAQVKB010000227.1 GCA_028694875.1 Candidatus Izemoplasmatales bacterium | reverse complement strand
TCTTTGTTTTGACCGGCAATTTGATTCGCATCACGGCACTACAAGATTGGATTACTCCCTTCTTACATGGACGGGTGACCGTCTACTTCTCTGGACTCGTGTTTTCTCAATTCATGTCCAATGTACACGCTTCGGTGCTTCTCTCCGCGTTTCTTTCCCCCACAGATGCCTATGCCTTGCTTCAAGGGGTGAATGTAGGAGCGATGGGCACCTTGATTGGTTCACTCGCGAGTTTGATTTCTTTCAAATTCATTTCGAAGACGCTCCCTGCACAAAAAAAGGAATACATTCGACTGTATTCCTTCCTCAGTATCTTGATGATTATTCTTGTGTCGTTGATCGTGTTTCTCTTTTAGGCCGAAAGGCCTTTTTTATTTTTCGCCTAAGACTTCTTCCACAAAGACTTTGACAATGGAAGCATCAAATTGGGTGCCCGTGTACTTTCGGATTTCATCGATCGCTTGGGAAGTTGAGAGCCCTTTTCGGTACGTACGGTCACTTGTCATCGCATCAAAAGCATCCGCTACCGAGATTATTTTCGCTTGAATTGAGATTTGGTTGGAAGTCAAACCTGCGGGATACCCGGATCCATCCATTTTTTCGTGGTGTTCTAGAACAAATCTCACCAAGTCCGAAAACTCATTGACAGAGGATAGAATTCGATAACCAATCTCCGAATGTTTTTTGACTTCGATCCATTCGTTGGCGTCCAATTTTCCATTTTTATTGAGGATGGCTTCATCCACGCCAATCTTTCCAATGTCATGAAGCAAACCCGCGATGCGCATTTGATCGACAGCGTCTTGATTCGTAAAGACATGTTTGGCAATCGCTTCACAGATTTCGCTCACACGACGAGAATGATTCATCTCCCGCGGTGTTTTGGCAAACAACGCAGTCATGATCAAATCAACGGATTTGGAGCGCATCGATGAACTTTCGGTGATTTTATGACGATACATATCGTCTTCCGCACGGCGGAGGATGGTGGAAAGAGGCTCGTGAACAAAGTGCTTCGTGCCATATCCACAGGAAATCGAGAGTGACATTAAATGATCGGTGGGCGACATCGCGGAATCTTTGATTCGTTGGATGATGTCCTCAGTTTCATTTTCATCTGTCCTGGGCAGTAAAATCAAGAATTCATCACCGCCCAGTCTTGCGACGGTCCCTTGTTCTCCCACGGTGTTACGTAGAACACGTGCGGCGGATTGAAGAATTTCATCGCCTTTGGCATGGCCAAAGGAATCGTTGATCATTTTCAAACCATTGACATCCGCCATCACGAGCGAAATCGGGTAAAAATCGCGTTGATCGAGTTTCTTCATTTTTTCTTCAATGTACATCCGATTATAAAGCCCTGTTAGAAAATCGTGCTCCGAGAGATAAATCATCTCTTGTTCGGCATTCACTGTTTTGGTGATGTCTTGAACGGTTCCTTTCGCACCCACGGATTGTTGACTGTGATTAAAAATGGGATTGACACGAACTTCAATATAGCGGTAGGAGTTGTCATGAAGTTTGATTCTGGCTTGAAACGAATCTGATTTTCCTTCTTCGTCCACGAGTTGTTTCGAATGGAGAAGACGATGATGATCTTCTAAATCCAAAAACGATGCAAACTTGGAAAACGAATTGATCAAATCGAAATTCGCAATCTCAAAAATCTCAAGCGCTTCTTCGGTCCATCGAATGTTGTCACCTTTGTCGGTGGTCGCGAAACTCGTGATTCTAGCCAAATTTTGTGCTTCTTCTAATGCTTCTTGGCTCAGTTTCCGTTGTTCGTTTTCTAAGCGAAGTTGTTCCATCAAATGGAGCGTACGCATATGTTGCTTCCGTAATTGGGTCGTCCGTTCCTCGACCAGAACTTCGAGACGCGCTTGTTCGTTCTTTTTGATGAGATTGGCATCACTAATTTTGATCATCGAACGAACCTGGGCAATAAATTCCGCCTCTTCAATCGGTTTGGAAAGAAACGCCTCCGCGCCAAGATCCAACGCGCGAATTCGCGCGTCCGAATCTCCGCGATTCGCCGTGAGAATGATCACGGGGATGTCGAGGGTATCGGGTTGGGATTTCAAAATACGACATACTTCAAAGCCATCCATATTCGGCATGACAAGATCAAGAAGGATAACTGATGGTTGTTTTTCCGTGGCCAACAAAAGCCCTTCATTTCCCGATGTGGCCGTAAAAATGCGCACATCTGGGAAAAACTCTGATAGCAACGCCGAGATCGCGACTAAATTGTCTTGAAGGTCATCAATCACAACAATACAACGATTATTTTCCATAGAGAACCTCCTTCAAGATTTGATCGAATTCGTGCAAATTCAGCGGTTTAGAAAGGAACCCATCAAACCCATGAGACAAAATTTCTTGGCGATCTGAACTCATCGCGGAAGCGGTTAACGCCACAATTGGAATATGTGCACACTTCGGAATATCGCGGATTGCATGAAAGGCTTTGATGCCATCCATCACCGGTAACGCGATATCCATCAGGATGAGATCTGGAATCTTTTCTTTCGCGACTTCCACGCCTTGCCTTCCATCGACGGCTTGTACAATGTTAAAGCGATCTTTCAGTAAGGCAACGGCGGTAATCATATTATCAGGATTATCTTCGACGATGAGAATCGTCGGAGCTTCTGCGGGAGGCAATTCATCGGATACTTCCCATGTTTTTTGTAAGGATGAGAAAATGGCGCTTAACAGGTCCACTCGGTTGATTTCCCCTTTTTTGAGAATCCGGAAAACACCGAAGGATTCATATCGATTCAATTCCTCTGGGTTCAAATCCTTCGCGGTCAAGATGATCGCGGGGATTTGAGCGGTATCGGCATGAGATCGGATACTTTCAAGAATCAAATCACACTCCCCATCCGGCAATTGAATATCCAATAGCAAGGCATCCGGCACCGTCTTTTGAATGGCGCTTTTC
>JAQVKB010000226.1 GCA_028694875.1 Candidatus Izemoplasmatales bacterium | reverse complement strand
CGTTGAGAGCGACTTTAAACTCATACAATAAGGTTTTGTCATTATAGATTGGTTTCGGCTCAAACAAGACTTCATCGACTTGAACGTGAGCTTGTTGGAAGACGGCTTTGGCTTCGTTGAGAATCAGTCGTTCTTCTTCGGTATAGGGATATCCCTCAAACGTCAGAATGGCAATCTTTTTCCCTTGAATAGGAAGTTCAGGAGCATGCTCGTAATCAGGGATTTCATTGGGAAAACAAGACATCGAGGAATCTTGATCATCCTTCTTCACCATCGACTGCAAAAGCAGCGCGCAATCACGAACACTTCGCGCCATCGGTCCAGCCGTATCTTGCAAGGGAGAAATCGGAATAATTCCTGATCGAGAAACCAAACCCAATGTCGGTTTGATGGCCGTAATCGAATTGGCGAGAGCAGGGGCCATCAAGGACCCATTCGTTTCAGTCCCCACCGCCACAGGAACCATATTCGCGGCGACTGCCACTGCGGAACCTGTCGATGATCCTAATGGATCAATGTCATCATGATAAGGATTTTTGACTTGTCCATGCATGGAGCCATATCCAGAAGGCATTTTGTCATAGCTCATAAAATAAGCAAACTCGGAAAGATTGGTTTTTCCAAGAATAATCGCACCCGCATCCCGTAAGGCTTTCACAACAAACGCATCTTTGGGGGCGTACAAATCCGCCAAGGAGAGGGAAGAGGCCGTCGTCGGCATCCCGTCATGCGTGCAGATATTGTCTTTCAAAAGGATTGGAATCCCATGCATCAAACTTCGTTTACCTTTTGTCAATCGTTCCTCATCGAGGGCTTTTGCGATCTGCCAAACCTCAGGATTGATGATGCGAACCGCATTTAGTTTTTTGCCGTTTTGATCATGCCGTTCGATTTGATCCAGATACATCGAAACAAGGTCCACACTATTCCATTTTCCTTCATCAAGACCTTGAATTAATTCAATTAGGCTGTATTCCATGAATTCACCTCTTTTTTCATGAATTTAGAATACCATAGATCCCCATTTCTCGCAACGAGACAAAGAAAAAAGAACCCATGATGGGTTCTTTAGTCACGACTGGTCGGAAAGACAGGATTTGAACCTGCGACCCCTTGCACCCCATGCAAGTGCTCCACCAAACTGAGCTACTTCCCGGCACAGTATATTGTAACAGATTCTTTTCGAAATTGCAAAGAGAAAAGATAGGTTTATTGAACTTTTTCGGCCGATTCTGGGCGAATTTGAAAGACGATTGCAAGGCTGATCGCAGCCAAGAATCCCATCACGCCACCAAAGACAAATGTCGCAGAGGGAGAGATGGCAGTCCAGATCCATCCCGCCAGCAAGGACGCTGCCAACAAACCAAGACCCTGCGCGGTTCCATAGAGACCCAGGACCGTTCCTTTCAAGTCTTTTGGCGCAAGTTCGGTGACGAATGATTTTTCGCTTCCGGCTAAAATCGCTTGGAAAATACCATAGACGACAAACAACAAATAGAGCCAAATTTCAGTCGTCAAGAACGCGAATCCAAGGTAAACCAAACCGTATAGGATATAGGCAGGGATGACCAGATGTTTTCGGCCAATCTTGTCGGACAATTTTCCGAGCGGAAAGGAGACGACGCTCGAAGAGAGATTGTATACCAGATATAGTTTCAAAACATCAAGCGTTGTCAATCCGACTTCTTTGATGCGAAGAACGAGAAACGCGTTGCTGGAGTTTCCAATCGAAAACACCAAGACAACAACCAAGTACCAAATCAATTGTTTCGGAAGGCGAATTCCTCTTAGCGAAAACTTCTTGAGTTCATTCTTGTGGTGCTTTGCTTCTCTCACCAGAAGCAAGCTGACCAAACCAAAGAGGACTGGTACAATCGAAATCAAGAAGATGGCGTGGAAGTCACTGGTCGTGAGTGCATTGGCATTCTCTCCAACCAACCAAATCACGAGAAGGATGGACATCAAAATACCCATCGCACTTCCGGCCATATCCATCATTTTATGGAAACCAAATGCACTTCCTAATTTCTTTCCACCACTTTCCGCGACCAAAGCGTCGCGAGGAGCCGTGCGAAGTCCTTTTCCGGTGCGATCAATGATCTTCGCAAACAAGACGCCAACCCAAGTGAAGGAAAAGATGAGCATGATTTTATAGAGGATTGCGGCGGCATACCCGACAAACGCCAACATTTTTTTGTTGGAGAATTTGTCGCCAATATATCCAGAATAGCTTTTCAAAAGCGCCGTCATCGATTCCGTAATGCCTTCGATCAAACCAATGATGGCAACTGTCGCAAACCCCGACAAGTAGATCGTGACGATCGGGGCAACCATTTCCGTGGATAAATCGGTAAAGAAGCTTGTTAGTCCTAATAAAAAGATGTTACGCATCCCGCTTTTGGCGGCGAGAAACTCACGTTTGGATTCCATAAAAATCACCCTTGCTTGATTATACGCTCATTCGCAACAAAAAACAAGTGCCGAAGCACTTGTCAAATCCGATGAAATTGGATCTATTTTTCAAAGTTTTTCATGATTTTTAAGAATCCCAAAGCCATGATTCCCATCCACTGCTTTTTGGCGACCACGAACTCGGTATCGTATTGTCCCCATTGCCACGTGATATTCCAAACGCCTTCCTGATTTCTTGATGTCGCAAGCATATCGAGTTCAGTTTGGACTTCTTCTTTCAAGGCACTATACCCGATTCGATCGGGATGATCGATCAAATGAAGAGGACGAACACAGTAGGTGGTAAACCATTTTTCGGGATCGTGTTCGACTGTATTCAAAATGGCTTGTTCAATTCCTTGTTGAAGGGAAGATAGATGAGGATAATCTGCCAAACGTAAATCTTCTTCCATTTCGACAAAAGCGCGAAGTTCATGCATTTCATCATGACCTCCCGCAAGAAAATCATCAATGGCTTTTTGGATCCTTGGCGCAAGAAGTCCACG
>JAQVKB010000225.1 GCA_028694875.1 Candidatus Izemoplasmatales bacterium | reverse complement strand
AGGTTCGAGGCGATAAAAATATTCCAAGCTGTTAAAATGCAAGCAATCGACCACGAGTCCACCGGACTCGACGGAGAGCTTGGTATGTTTTCCGGAAAGTTTGGATTTTTTCACGACGCGAAGATTTCGAAACAAAAAGAGCGCGGTGAAGAATGAATTGTCTTGAAGTTTTTTGATCGTCGGAATCTTCAAATCTTCGAGTTTGACTTCCATATCAAGTTGCAAAATCGGTTGATTGACATGAGAAGAAAAACCTTGTAAGGAAGCACGTAACTTCTCGATGTTTTCTTGTTCAATTTGAAGACCAGCCGCTTGAGAATGACCGCCAAACTTGAGCAGATACTCTTTGTTTTTGTCGAGCATCGTGAGGATGTTGTCGCCACCAAAACTGCGCATCGACCCTTTGCCGATTCCTTCATCATCCACGGTAATCACGATGGTCGATTTTTGGTATTTTTCCGCAATCTTTTGTGCACAAATCCCAATCACACCTTCGTGCAAAAACGGACTGGAAATGACAAGGACATTGTCATCGGGATTCACGAGTTTTTCACAAAGGACAAAAGCTTCTTCGGTCAAATCTTTGCGGTTCATATGGTTTTGCTCGATGTCAAGTATCAAATCGTTGACTTCGCGTTCGGACGTGCTTGTCAACAATCGAACTGCTTCTTTGGCTTTGCCAAGACGACCGGAAGAGTTGATCTTCGGGGCGATTTTAAACGCAATCGCGGTTTCATTGATCAAATCCAAACTCGAAAATTCGATCAATTTTTTCAGACCCAAGTTTTGAGTTTTCTTCATCTGCATAAGGCCCAAATTGACCATCGCTTGGTTCTCATTTTCCAAAGGCATTAAGTCCGCGATGGTGCCGATCATGACCAAGTCGGTCAAATCCTCTAATTTGGATTCGCTGATGGCGGACGCGAGTTTATACGCGACCATCACCCCTGCGATTTCTTGGAAGGGGTAGTCAGGAGATAATTTGGGATGAACGATGGCATAGGCGTCTGGTAACACTTCTTTGAAGGAGTGGTGATCGGTCACAATCAAATCGACATCTCCTGCCTTAAGCAGCGCCGCTTCTTCGAGACAGGTGATCCCATTGTCGACAGTTATCACCAAACCGACAGACTCATCGATCATTTTTTGAGCCGCTCGCATATTCAGTCCATACCCATCCACAAAGCGGTCTGGAAGGTCGTATTCGACGTTGGCTCCAAGGCGATGAAGGGCACGATAGAGCACCGAAATCGCCGTGATGCCATCGGCATCATAATCGCCGAAAATGACAATTTTTTCTTGAAGACCGATGGCTTTGCGAACCCGCTCTACGGCCCTCGACATATCATGAATGAGCAGCGGATCGTGAAGTGTTTCCCATCCCATCGAAAAGAAATGATCGGGGTCATCGATCCCTCGGTTTTGGAGAATGACGGAGTAAATCCGTTGGTTAGGAATGATGCCTTCGACTTGTGGATGCCACAAATATTTAGGTTTTAACATACCTCTCCTCCTTTCACCGAAATATCATTATACCAAATCCCCGGTGAAATTACACTCGCACGCGCGAAAATACTCAAAATTTCAATGAAATATCCAGGGATGTAAAGGAATGGGTGAGCGCCCCCACAGAAATATAGTCAACGCCAGTTGCGGCCACCTCACGAATCCGAGAAAGTGTCATATTTCCGCTCGCTTCCAGTTTCTTCCGACCTTGGTTGATCTCGACGGCCTGACGCATCAATGGGGTCGACATGTTATCGAGCATGATGACATCACAATCGGTTTGAAGCGCTTCTTCCAGCATCTCCAGGGATTCGACTTCCACTTCAATCTTGATGTTGTTTCCAACGCGCTCACGAACTTCTTTGACGGCGCGAGCTATCGAGCCGCTGGCTTTCAAATGATTGTCTTTCAGCATGACCATATCGGAGAGCGAAAAGCGATGGTTGGTGCCACCCCCATCGCGAACCGCTTGTTTTTCGAGAGCCCGAAGCAAAGGAGTGGTTTTTCTCGTATCGAGGATTTCGCAAGTAGTGCCTTCCGTTTCTTTGACAAACTGTGCCGTTTTTGACGCAATCCCGCTCATTCGTTGCATGAAGTTGAGCGCGACGCGTTCGGCCATCAATAGCGACGTCGTTTTGCCTTCGACGGTCGCGATGACCTCGCCTTTTTTGATGGCATCGCCATCCTGTTTGAATGGGGTAAACACAGTGCGGTGATCGATGAGTTCGAAGGTTCTTTTCGCAATCAAAATACCGGAAAGAACACCATCTTCTTTGGCAAGAAAACGTCCCGAGGACATTTCGTTTTGAAATAAATACATACTTGAGATATCACCCTGGGGCATATCTTCTTTCAGCGCCGCTAATATTAAAGCATCATGGTTGGGCATGTTATTCACCGAAATCGAGGTTCAATTGTTCTTGAACTCGAACTTTCCTTTCTTTCTTGTAAAGTTTGATCCATTTTGCGCTTCGTCCCTTTCCCAAAGGACGAATCTTGTTTTCTTCTTGAAGCCGTTGTAACGTGCGATTGATCGTCGAATCGCTGATCAACGGATGGCGCAACCTGATGTCTTCTTTTGAGAAGACTTCAGGGAGTTTGTCAATCGTGTTTTCGATGTAGTCGGACTTGGAGATTTCCAAGTTGGACTCATAATCATAATCTCTTGCCCGTTCCGCCAACAAGCCATACAAATCATGATAATGTTTGAGGATGAAACGATGCAACGGCATCAATTCCGAAAATCCTTCGCTCCAACCAAATCTGGTTTTCTCAAGGAGACCTTTGAACTCTTCAATATGGACGAGCAAAGACTCAAAAAAGCTGACATAACGGGTTGCCAAGACGCCATCTTGCATGACCATGACATAGAAAATAATCATGCCAAGTGGCGTGGGATCGTCAAATCGAAACAAATCCATATGCAAGAAATCAATCATAAAGTTCAAGTACAAGTAAATG